>NZ_JBGBPT010000097.1:0-34540 GCF_041106355.1 Streptomyces sp. BF23-19
GCCGCCCGCGCCGCCCGCGCCGCCCGCGCCGGGTCAGCCGATCGGCTGCCGCATCTCGGCGCGCACCTTCAGAGTCGTCTCTGCGGTCTTGACGAGGTCGACGGACCCGGGCTTCTGCAGCGCGGTCTCCTGGCCGACGATCCCGACCGAGGCGCCGGTGTTCTCGTCGGCCCAGGCGCACATCGGCAGGGAGCTCTCGACCCCGCCCTGTCGCACCGTCAGCACCTGGCAGGACAGGGTGACGTCGGAGCCGGTGGGCGTGATGTCCCGCGCGGGGGCGCCCAGGGACGAGCCCTCGGCGTCCGCGGCGCCGCTCAGCATCTTCTTGCGGGCCTCCGCGGGGTCCTTGAACCGCCCGTACATCCCCGAGACGACCATGGCGCCCGACTCCTTGGGGGACTCGAAGGCGTACTGGCCGACAACCGGCTTCGGATCGCGGATCTTCGAGTCGTAGGTGCCCTTCAGGGCCTTCTTGCCCTCGGTGTCCGAATGGTCTTGGACCAGCTGGTACTTGCCGTCCACCAGGGTCTTGGGAACGGTGAGCCGGTATCGGGCCTCGGGGAATCCGGATCCGCTCAGACCGGCGCCGATCGCACCGAGCACGCCGAGCACCGCCAGCGATCCCACGACGATCCCGATCACCATGCCGGTCCGGTTCTTGCGCGGCGGCATGCCCGTCGGAGGCTGCCCCCATGCTCCTTGGCCGGGGTACTGCTGCGGCGGATACGGCTGACCCGGATACGGCTGACCTGGGTACGGCCGGCCCTGATACGGCTGCTGCTGTCCGGGTTGTGCGGCGTACGGCTGTCCGCCGTGGGGGTTCGGGGGCTGCGGGGGCCCGTAGGGGCCGGGGGGTTGCTGGGGCGGGGGCATGCTCATGCCCAAACGGTACGTCAGCCCCGTACGCGGCAGAATGTCGCGGGTCCGGATCGCGGGGACGGGCCCCACGGGTCCACTCTTCCCGGGTCGGGCGGACGCGTGATCTGGGCCGGAGCCCACCCTGGAAAGTAGGATCAAGGAATGTCTGACACGACCGAAACTACGCCCGGCTGGCTGACCGACGACGAGCTGCAGATGGCCCGGGCCCAGATGCCGATCCTGTATGTCGAGGCCGTCCCCGTACGCGTGGACGACACCGGCGAAGTCACCACCATCGGACTGCTCCTGCGGATCGGCACGGACGGGGCGATCAGTCGGGCCCTGGTGTCCGGCCGTGTCATGCACCACGAGCGGATCCGTGACGCGCTGCTCCGCCACCTGGAGAAGGACCTGGGGCCCGTGGCCCTGCCCCGCATCCCCACGTCCCTCCAGCCGTTCACCGTCGCCGAGTACTTCCCCACGGCGGGCGTCACCCCGTTCCACGACCCTCGCCAGCACGCGGTGTCCCTGGCCTACATCGTGCCGGTCACCGGCGATTGCCGGCCGCGTCAGGACGCCTTGGACCTGGTCTGGTTCAGCCCGCAGGAAGCGCTCTCGGCGGCCGTGCAGGGCGAGATGCCGGGCGGGCACGCGGCGCTGCTCAAGCAGGCCCTCGCGCACGTGGGGTACACGTACTGAAGTCCCCGCGCACAGCGCGCACACCGCGTGACGCACCACCCCGGCTCCGGCCGCCGTCCGCACCCGTTGCGGCCGCGACCGGAGCCGGAACTCCTAGGGGGTCTGCGTCGGGGTGAACTTCGTGAGGATCAGCAGGGTGTCGACGAGGTCCTCGGCCGGGGCGCCGGTGGCCAGGCGGCGTAGCTGCTGCCCGAAGACGAGGGCGACGGCCACCCCGGCCAGGCGTTCGGGGTCCGGGACGCCGAGGTGGGTCAGGATCCGGGTGGCCAGCAGGTCGTAGGCGGCGAAGCACTCGGCCGCGGCGGCGCGCAACCGTTCGTCGCGGCCGGCTTGGACGTACAGCTCGAACGGCGCGATGTGGCGGCTGTCGAAGGCATTGCCGCCCGCCACCTGTGCCACCACCTCGGCCGCCTGCCCGATGTCGAAGTGCTCGTCGGAGCATGCGTCGGCGAGTGCCGTGAAGTGCCGGGTCTCCTCGGCCACGAAGTGCAGCAGGCTCTCGCGCAGCAGTTCGTGCTGGGTGGCGAAGTGGTAGGTGACGGAACCGAGGGAGACTCCGGCCTCCTTCGCGATCCGCCGGTTGGTGACGGCGGCGATGCCGTCCTGCCCGATGATCCGCAGTACGGCGTCGATGATGCTCTGGCGGGTGTCGGAAGCATGGGGCATGGCGTAATTCTGCCCCATCCACCTGCTCGACCGCCCAGGTGGGGCCGGGTAGTTGGGGACGACGAAGTGTGGACAAGGAGCGAGGCCGTCCATACTGTTCGTTCGAACGAACAGTTGAGGGACTTCGCCAGCCGCACGGGAGTGCTCGTGGACATATCCGGATCGAACGTTCTGCTCACCGGCGCCACCGGAGGCATCGGCGCCGCCTTGGCCGCGCGCCTGACCGCGCAGGGGGCCCGCCTCACGGTCAGCGGGCGCCGGGAGGAGGCCCTCAAAGCCACCGCCGACGCCTGTGGCGCCCGTACCGTGGTCGCCGATCTGGCCGTACGGTCCGACGTCGTCCGGCTCGCCGAGAGCTGCGCGGAGGCGGACATCCTCGTCGCGAACGCCGCCCTGCCGGCCAGCGGTGACCTTCTGGACTACACCGAGGACCAGCTCGACCGCGCCCTCGACGTCAACCTCCGCGCGCCCGTCCTGCTGTCCCGGTTGCTCGCGGAGCACATGGTGGGCCGCGGCCGCGGGCACATCGTGCTGGTCGGCTCCATCTCCGGCAAGGCGGCGACCAAGTCGACCTCCCTGTACAACGCGACGAAGTTCGGGCTGCGCGGATTCGCCCTCGCCCTGCGCCAGGAACTCAGGGGCACGGGGGTGGGGGTGTCCCTGGTCCAGCCCGGCTTCGTCCGCGACGCCGGGATGTTCGCGGCCACCGGTGCCACCACGCCGAAGGGCATCAGGACCGTCACGCCCGGCCAGGTCGCCGACGGCGTCGAACGGGCCGTCCGCCGCGACCGGTGCGAGGTCAACGTCGCCCCGCTGGAGCTGCGGCTGCTGAGCGCCGTCGCCGGGCAGTTCCCCGGGTTCGCCGAGCGTGTCCAGGCCCGTACGGACGTCGACGGGTCCGTACGACAGATCGTCGAGGCCCAGCGCTCCAGCCGTTAGCCGGGCGCAGCCGTTCGCCCGTACCGCCGCACCGCCGCACCCCTCGTACCCCCGCACGCTCGCACGCTCGCACCGCAGAACCCCCGCACCAGCACCAGCACGCCTTCCCTGCCACCCCCACGTGAACGGAGAGCACAGCTGTGTCGAGTGAACACCTCCTGAGCGATGCGCCCGATCCGGCCCCCGCCCCCGGCTCCGGCCCCGACGCCGTCGCCGGCTCACATGTCGAGCGCCGGTCCCTGCTCCGCTTAGGGGCCCTGCTGGCCGCGGGCGGAGCCGCCGCGCTGGTTCCCGCGCCGATCGCGTACGCCGCGACGCGGGGCCAGGGCACCGACACGGTGACCACCACCTACCGCGGCCACTCCCCCTACGGGACCGACCAGTGGGCGTACGTCCCCTTCGACGTCCCCGCCGGAGTCCAGCGGATCTCCGTCGCCACCACCCACGACGCCGCCGCCGGCATCCTGGACCTCGGCGCCTTCGGCCCGTCCGGCTTCCGCGGCTGGTCGGGCGGCGCACGGACCGGGTTCACCCTCTCCGCCGCGGACGCCACCCCCGGCTACGTACCCGGACCCGTCGACCCCGGCGGCTGGTCGGTCATCCTGGGGCCGATGGTCGGCAGCACCGGCGGTATGGCCTGGCAGGTGGACGTCACCCTCCACCACGGAGATCCGCTCCCCCGGCCCCCGTACGACATCCTGCCGACCTCGGTGGCCGGGCGGGGCCCCGGCTGGTACCGGGGCGACCTGCACCTGCACAGCGTCCACTCCGACGGGCAGCGCACGGTGGACGAGATCGTCGCGGCGGCCCGCCAGGAGGGGCTGCACTTCATCGCCACCTCCGACCACAACACCAGCTCCACCGGCGTGACATGGCGCGGCAACGTCCCGACCGACCTGCTGGTCGTCAACGCCGAGGAGGTCACCACCCGCCACGGCCACTGGCTGGCGGTCGGTCTGCCGCAGGGGGAATGGGTGGACTGGCGCTACGGCCCCGCGAACCAGGGAGCGTTCGAGGGGCAGGCCCGGCGCGTGCACAGTCTGGGCGGACTCACGATCGCCGCCCACCCGCTCACTCCGGCGGCGGGTTCCTTCTGGGAGTTCGGCCTCGATCGCGTGGACGCGCTGGAGGTGTGGAACGGACCGTGGACCCTGGACGACGCGGCCAACATCGCGGCCTGGCACGTCATGCTCTGCCTCGGCAAGCGGGTCGCCGCCGTCGGCAACAGCGACGCGCACAGTCCTGCGGACGCCGTCGGCCGCCCCCACAACGTCGTGTACGCAAGCAGCCTGTCGACGCCCGCCGTCCTGGACGCACTGCGCCGGGGCCGGTCGTACGCCGTCGAATCCGCCGCCGTGACCTTGGACTTCACCGCCCGCACCGGCGGAGCCGTCGCGGGGCCCGGTGAGGAACTGCCGCTGTCGTTCTTCGACGCCGTCGACGTGACCTTGAACGTGACGGGCGCCCCCGACAGCATCGCCACGCTCTGCACCGAGTGGGGCATCATGGCCGCCACCTGCATCGACGGCAGCGGCACGGGGCAGCTGCGCTGGCGGGGCTGGGGCAAGGCCTCCCTGTTCGCCCGGGCCGAGGTGCGCCGACCCAAGCCCGCCTCCACCACCCTGGACCAACTGGTGGCCCTCACCAACCCGGTGTGGTTCTACTCCGCGCAACTGCCCCCGTACGACGTCGAGCGGCGGGCGCTCTTCCACACCGAGCGCCGGCCCGACGGGTCGTGGAGCGGCATGCGTCCGCTGCCGGGTGCCGCCGGATCCGACTCGGGTGCCGGCTCGTTCACGGGGGTGCAGAGCGCCGTGGCCGGCATGGCGGACGGCTCGGTCGTGGTGCTGGGCATCGCGCCCGACAACGGGCTGTGGCTGACCTCCGTACGGGGTTCGGCCACCCCGCAGCCCTGGCAACGCGTCGCGGGGCCGGACGGCTCGACCGGATTCACCGTGCGGGAGGCGGACATCGCGGCCTTCCCCGACGGCACCTGCCAGATCGTGGCGACGGCCATGGACGGCACCACCTACCACCAGCAGCGCCGCGCCGACGGCGGTCTGCCCGGGTTCCGGGCCCTGCCCGGCTTCACCGCGAAGAGCCGCTGGGGCGCGACGAAGGTGTCGATCGCCGCCATGCCCGACGGGTCGGCCCAGCTGATCGGTTACGGCACGGACGGTGCCATGTACCACTGCGTGCGCGGGCGGGACGGTGCGTGGACGGCCTGGGGTCGCCTGGCCGGCTACAACGGGGCCCCGACGTTCTCCGGTGCGGCCCTGGCGATCACCGGGATGCCCGACGGGTCCTCCCAGGTCCTCGCGATCGGGCTCGACGGGATGGTGTACCACCAGCTGCGGCGGCCGGACGGCTCCTGGACCGGCTTCCGGCCCCCGCGAGGCGTCACCACCGCCACCATGGGCGCCAGCGCCATCGGCATCGCGGGGACACCCGACGGCTCGGCCCAGGTCGTGGCGGTGGGGCTCGACGGACGGGTCTGGCACAACGTCAGGAGGCCGGACGGCTCCTGGACGCCCTTCTCGCAGATACCCGGGCCGAACGGGAGGGACCCCTTCCCCGCGGGGCAGGTCCGCATCACCGCGCTGCGGGACGGCTCC
This sequence comes from Streptomyces sp. BF23-19, assembly GCF_041106355.1. NCBI lineage: Bacteria > Bacillati > Actinomycetota > Actinomycetes > Kitasatosporales > Streptomycetaceae > Streptomyces > Streptomyces sp. BF23-19. Next base: position 5,778 of record NZ_JBGBPT010000097.1, read on the forward strand.
ACGCACGTGACGGCGATCAGCGCCGGCTAGGGGGGTGTCGTGCCGCCGCTCCGGAGCCTCCGCCGTGGGGTTCCGGAGCGGCGGCCGGGACCAGGGCGTGTCCGGCGCGGTGTCCCCGCGAAGCCCCCGCGCCGGTGGGCCCCGCGGGGAACGCGGTCCGCACCTGCGTGGTCACTCCTGTCGCAGGCTCATGACCAGCTCGCGGGGCAGCCCGTGGGTGTCGTGGAGGTAGTGGAGGTCCTCCTCGGTCAGCGGGCCGCGGAACCGGGGCCGGGCGAGCACCTGCCGCCCGCGCTCCAGCAGCCGGCGGAACCGGCGCTCCTCCTCGCACAGGATCGGGAGTACGTCGCCGGGGTCCATGTCCTGCCGGAAGTGCTCCAGGGTGTGCCGGACCAGTTCGTCCGGCAGGTCCCCGAGGCCGCGCGAGGGGTCGTCGCGCCACAGCAGTGTGAGCATCCGTCGCACCAGGCGTCGCAGTACGTAGCCCTGGCCGGTGTTGGCCGGGCGCACACCGTCGCCGAGGACCACGACGGCCGAGCGCAGGTGGTCGCAGACCACGCGCAGCGACCGTTCGTCCAAGGGCCACAGGGCCGGTACGAGGCTGCGCCAGGGGTCGAAGACGTCGCACTCGAACACGGACGGCTTGCCCTGGAGCAGAGAGGCGAGCCGCTCCAGGCCGAGGCCGGTGTCCACGTTGCGCTGGGGCAGGGGCACCAAGGAACCGTCGTCGAGCCGGCGGTGGGTCATCGTCACGTGGTTCCACACCTCCACCCAGCGGTCGTCGCGGGTGGGCGTCGACTCGGGCGGGCCGTCGCCGCTCCACAGGAAGATCTCCGAGTCGGGACCGCACGGTCCGACGGGCCCGTTGGACCACCAGTTGTCCTCCACGGTGGGTTCGACGGGGACACCGCGGTCCTGCCACAGCTCCAGGGAAGCGGTGTCGGGCCCGGTCCGGTCGTCGCCGGCGTACACGGTGGCGTACAGCCGGCCGGGATCGGTGCCCAGCCCCTCGGTGAGGAGCCCGTACCCCCAGTCGAGGCTGCGGGGGCCGTCGTAGTCGCCCAGCGACCAGGTGCCGAGCATCTCGAAGACCGTCAGGTGGGTGGCGTCGCCGACCTCGTCCAGGTCCGTGGTGCGCAGACAGCGCTGGACGTTGACCAGCCGGCTGCCCAACGGGTGGGGGCGGCCCTCCAGGTACGGAGTGAGCGGGTGCATGCCGGAGGTGGTGAAGAGTACGGGGTCGCCGGGTGGTGGCAGCAGCGTCGAGCCGACGATGCGGCGGTGCTCGCGCTCTTCGAAGTACTCGACGAACGTGCTGATCAACTGCTCGGTACTCGTGTGGTGGTTCATGGGGTGACTCCTTCGCATCGAGCGGGAGAGGCACCGGAGAACGGGACCGCGCAGTCTCCGACCGGGGGCAAGGGCGCCACGGCACAACCGACGGACCGTTGTCCGGTCGCCGGGGAGAGGGGAAGGTCAGGCGGCGGCAACCGGCGAGCTGGTCGCTCGCGCGGTCGCGGTGGTGCTGGGGCCGGTGACGTTCATGCGGCCCACCCTAGTGCGAGCCTGCCGCCGGTGCGCGGGGATTTCTTTCGCGCCGGCAGCAGGGGCGGGGCGGGGACTACCCGGTCGTGGTCTCCTTCTCCACCCACGCCAGGTACTCCTGCGAGGTTCCGACGGTCGGGAGCACGATCCACTGCGGCACCTCGTACGGGTGCCGCTCGTGGACCCACGCCTGCAACTCGGTGACCTTCTCCGCGGTCGTCTTGAAGGAGATCCGGTACTCCCGCTCGTGCTGCACCGCGTCCTTCCACCAGTAGAAGGTGGTCATCCGGGCGTCGATGTGCGCACCGGCCGCCAGCCGGGCCTCCACCGCGGCCCGCGCGATGTCGTAGGCCTTCGTCTCGTCGTTCACGGTCGTCTGCGCGATCACGATGCTCGCCATGCGGTCCTCCTGGGTCGGATTCGGCCACCCTACGGTCGGCGCCCATCCGTTGCGGTGCTCCGGTCCGGGCCGGCAGGAACGAACCGACCGGAAGGTGGGTAGGGCTGACTGCCGCGGCGCGACTGTCGTGCGGCACCGGGGGAACGGGTTCGGGGGAGGAACTGTGGCGTTGGTCGATCAACTGCCCGCTCTGATAGGCGTCGTGGTCGGTTCGCTCGGCTCGTACGCCGTGCAGACCCTGACCGAGCGTCGGCGGTGGACGCGGCAGCGGGAGGAGCGGTGGGACGAGAAGCGCTTCGAGACGTACGGCCGTTACGCCAATGCCCTCAAGGCGCAGCTCCGCGTCACCCAGCGCATCGGCGCCTCGCTCGGATTCGCCGACGTGGCCGACCCGTTGGCACCGGCGGAGGGTCTGCCGATGCTCGCCGACGCGGAGTCCCACCGGGCGACGGAGTGGGAGTCCGTCCTGCTCGTCGGGGACGCGGCGACGATCGCGGCGGCACGGCACTGGCACGAGACGATCTGGACCGTGGAGCTGCTGGTGCGGGAGGGCACGGTCGACGGCGAGAGGTGGACCACGGCGCATCGGCTCGCGAGTGCGGCACGTGACGCCTTCTACGAGAGCGCGCGGCGCGACCTCGGAATAGGGGGAGCTCCACCGCCGCCGGGGCAGTGGCCACGACAGTGGCGGGCCGAGCTCTCCGGGTGAGTGGCGGTGTTCAGGCTCGTTCCAGCATGCGGCGGCGCAGCGTGTCGTAGACGGGTTCGCTCCCCAGCCGGTCCGCGGTCACGGTCGCGGCGAAGCAGGCGGTCAGCAAGGGCAGCAGGAGCGCGCCGGACCCCGTCATCTTCGCCGGGGGCGGCGGCCGCCACGGCGACCGGCCGTGGACCCGATCGCGGCCGCCATGCGGACGATCGGCCCCTCCCTTCCCAGGACCAGGCCCGAGCCGATCGCGATGAGCCCGCCGATGAACTTCGCCGGCAGCAGCCACGCGGTGCGGGCCTCGGCCTCCTGCCGCCACACGGCTTCCACGTGCTGGATCCCGCTGCCCGCGGCGTGCGGGACGCGCTGTGCGATCGCGCACGCCACCGCTGCGCCCACCGCGGTGAGGACGACCGGAACGAGCCGGCCCGCGACCCCCGCCCGTCGGCCACCTCCCGTACGGAAGCGCGCAGCCTGTCCGCGTGCAGCAGGCACCAGCGGAATCCGCCGCCCACCAGGCCGACCGGACAGCCCGCCACCGCCGCGATCACGAAGGAGCGGCCGGATCGCCCGCGACCGGATCGACCGCCGCGAGCCCGCCCTGATCGACAGGACACCCCCTAGTGCTGGGGCAGGTGGGTCTTGGCGTCCTCGTACGTCCCCTCGCCGGGTGCGGTGGCCACGGCGTAGGAGAGGTTCAGCACGCCGGTCCGGAAGGTATCCGCGGACACCAGCTCCAGCGGGATCGCCGGCGCGTCCTCCTCGAACAGGCGCATGCCGTTACGTACGGCGATCGGGTGCAGCAGGAGGTTCAGTTCGTCCAGGAGCCCGGCGGCCACGAGTTGACGTACGACGGAGACCGAGCCGCTGATCCAGACGGGGGTGTCCGCGGCCGCCGGCTCGTTCTTGAGCGCGGTGACCGCTGTGGTGAGGTCGCCGACGAGCTGTTCGGAGTTCCGCCAGGTGAAGTCGAGCCGGCTGTTCGACACCACGATCTTGCGGGCGTCACCGAGCACCTTGGCGAACGGGGCGTCCTCCCCACCGGCCGCTTCCCGCCCCGGCCAGGCGCCGGCGAAGCTGTCGTAGGTCCGGCGCCCGAGCAGCAGCGTGTCGGCCCTGCCGAGGGTCGCGTCGACGGCCGCCCCCATCTCCTCGTCGAAGTAGGGGAAGTGCCACTGGTCGGGCGCCTCGACGACACCGTCGAGCGAGATGAACAACTGCGCCTTGATCTTCCTCATACCGGTCTCCGGGAGCTGGTCGGCGGTCCGTCCGTGTAGGGCCCATCCAAGGGCACGCGACGGCCGGACGCCGCTCGACTCCCCGACGGCGGCGGATACGGCTTCCGCGGTCCCCGGGTCGGGGGCGCTCGGGACCGGTGACGCCCCGGCGGCTCGGGCGCGGCGCCGTGGTCGGTACGCAGGCGTTGTAGGCCGGCGACAGACCGGCGGTGCAGGGTGGCGGGCGGTGCGCGAGTCCTCCCGTCGCACCCCGACCCGAGCCGTGGACCGCCGCCGTGCCAGGAGCCGCCCCCGTGAACGCTGACTCCGTGCTGCCCCGTCGGCGCGTGCCCGGCCCCGAGGCGCCGCATGACGACGTAACGCTCCCGAGGAGGCGCGAGCACCGGCACCCGGCCTGGCGCGGCGCGGCGGCGGCCCTGCACAGCGTCGGCGCGGTCACCGCCGTCCTGCTGGCGCTCGCGGCCATCGGGGCGATGATCAGCGAACCGGTCCTCATACCGTCCCTCGCCGCGAGCGCCGGGGTCCTGCACAGTGCCCCCACCCTCCCGATGGCCCAGCCCCGGAGCGTCGTCGTCGCGCACCTTCTGGGCGCCGCCGCCGGGTACGCGGCCCTCGCGCTGGCGCAGAGCAGCCCCTGGAGCGCGGCGCTGGCCGGAGGATTGACGTTCGCCGCGACCACGCTCGCCCGGACCCCGCACTCACCCGCCTGCGCCACCGCGGTCGTGGTCGTGCTGCAGGCCCCGGCTCCCGGACGGTTCGTCCCCCTGCTGCTCGGGGCCACCGTGGTCCTCGTGGTCGCCGGCTTCGCGGCGTCCCGCGTACGCCGGGGAGCAGTCCGGTACCCGGTCCGCTGGTGGTAGCGCGGCTCGGCCACGAGCCCGCCGACCGCCGACCCCCGGCCGCTGCTCGGCTAGCGTTCACTTCCATTCCATTGCAACGAACCTACTGCACAGTGTTGCGTTAAGCGCGAAACCATTGCAATGAAAACCTGCCCTTGAGCTGCAGTAATGCCAATCAAGCGCAACGAGTCTGTTGCCAGATCATTGAACGCAACGTAGCTTTTCGTTCATCAGAAACCGCGGGGCGCACGAAGCGCAGCCGCCGATGAAGGAGAAGTACCGTGCAGAAGTTCGCCACCACCGCCCCGATCACCACCGTCCTCGACATCCCCGCCGGCCTCGTCCGCCTCATCGCCGCCGACCGGGCCGACACCACCGTCGAGATCCTCCCCGCCGACGCCTCCAAGGGCCGCGACGTGAAGGCCGCCGAACAGACCACCGCCGAATACCGCGACGGCGTCCTGCGGATCACCGCCGCACCCACCAAGAACAAGATCCTCGGCCAGTCCGGCTCCGTGGAGATCACCGTCCAACTCCCCGCCGGCTCCCACGTCGAGGCGAAGACCGCGGCCACCGAGTTCCGCGGCGTCGGCCGCCTCGGCGACATCACCCTCGAGAGCGCCCAGGCCACCGTCAAGCTCGACGAGACCGCGAGCACCCACCTCACCCTCATGGCCGGCGACGTCACCGTCGGACGCCTCACCGGCCCCGCCCGGATCACCACCCACAAGGGCGACCTCCAGATCGCCGAAGCCCTGCACGGCACCGTCGAACTCACCACCCAGGCCGGCGACATCACCATCGGAGCCGCCCGCGGCGTCTCCGCCACCCTCGACGCCGGCACCGCCCACGGCCGCGTCCACAACGCCCTCACCAACACCGACGGCGCAGCCGCCGGCCTGAACATCCGCGCCACCACCTCCTACGGCGACATCACCGCCCGCAGCAACTGAGCTGGGCAACCGTTTGCACAGACACGCTCAAGTAGTCGTTCCTTCGAGGGTGCCGGGACGGTCCGCACCGAGACCCGGGAACGAGTCGGCCAGGACCGATCCTCGTGCGACCACGGCCCATCAGGCCGCCGACCTGGCGCCCTGAGCTGCGGATCTTGCGCCGTTTTCCACCCAATGGCCGGTGGTGAAGTCCTCCCAACCGGCGCAACCCATACCGCCGTTCGCACGTCTTGCAGACCGGACCGCCTACCTGCTCGTTCTCTCGCGCACGCGAGAGGCGCAGGCGGCCGTCCCGGCCGGAACCCCCTTCGGCCAGGACCAGGGCGGAGGTTCTTGCCGACCCCCGCTCTCGCTCCTTCCGTGCGTCGCGCAGTTCGAGAGGCCTTCCCCCCATGTCCGTGGTCCCTACCGATTTCAGCGTCCTGTCCGAGGACTTCGCCGCTGCCCCCTATCGCTATTTCGCACAACTGCGGGAGCAGGCTCCGGTGCATTACGAACCGGCGATCGACAGCTACTTCGTCTCCCGCCACGAGGACGTGAAGCGGGTGCTGACCGACCATGAGCTGTTCACCACCGAGACGCTGCAGGTGCGCGCCGAGCCGGTGATGCGCGGGCCCGTCCTCGCCCAGATGACCGGGGCCGAGCACACCGCCAAACGAAGAATCGTCGTCCGGGCCTTCACCGGCTCGGCTCTCCAGGACCAGATACGCGTCATCCACGCCAACGCCGCCGAGCTCATGGCCCCGTTCCTCCCGCTGGGCCGGGTGGACCTGGTGAACGACTTCGGCAAGCCGTTCGGCATGCACGTGACGCTCGACGTCCTGGGCCTGGACCGGAAGGACTGGCAGCAGCTGGCCGCCTGGCACAACGGGGTGGTCGAGTTCGTCACCGGCCTGAACCTCACCCCCGAGCGCCGCCGCCACTGCATCGACCGAGCCGAGCGGTTGGAGGCCTATCTCCTCCCGGTGATCGAACAGCGGCGCCGCAATCCCGGCGACGACCTGATATCCCAGCTGTGCACCGCCGAGTTCGACGGCGTCGCCATGAGCGATCGCGAGGTCACCGCACTGATCATCAACGTTCTGGTGGCCTCCACCGAGCCCGCGGACAAGACCCTCGCCCTGCTCTTCAAGCACCTCATCGACCATCCCGAGCAGATGGCGCAGGTCCGCCGGGATCCGGATCTGCTGGGTGCCGCGATCGCCGAGACCCTGCGCTACACGCCGCCGGTCCAGCTCATTCCCCGCCAGGCGGAGAAGGACGCCGTGTTCGCGGGCACCACCGTCCCGGCGGGCGCCACCGTCTTCTGCATGATCGGCGCGGCCAACCGCGACCCCGATGCCTTCACCGCGCCGGACACCTTCGACATCCACCGCCCGGACCTGGGCTCCGCCCGCTCCTTCACCGCTGCCGCCCAGCACCTGGCCTTCGGTACCGGACTCCACCAGTGCGTCGGCGCCGCCTTCGCGCGCGCCGAGCTCGAGACCGCCGCGGAAATGCTCCTGCCCCTGCTCGACCAGGTCCGCTACAGCCCCGGCTTCCGGTACCAGGAGGCCGGCCTCTACACCAGGGGTCCGGTCGCGCTGTCGCTGGACTTCACCCCCGTCCGCTGACGCGACACCGTACGTGCGTGACCGACGTAGGTGACCGACGTAGGTGACCGGCCTACGTGACCGCCGTACGTCCGTCCCTCCCCCCGGCTTGCCCGGCCTGCCCGGGGCTCCTGTCCTCCGCGGCTCCAGAAGCCCGGACTTCCCCCGTACACCCCCCACTCTCAGGCGAAGACGACCATGACATCGACCGACATCACCCGAGCCATCAACGATCTGCTGTTCACCCCCGGCCTCGACCTCACCGAAGCCATCGACCGGCACTTCACCCCTGACTACCGCCAGCGCACCAACGGCGTGTGGAGTGACCGCGCCTCCTTCACCCAGCACATGACACGCCTGCGTTCCTTGATCCGCAGCGGGCACATCGAGGTCCACGACGAACTCCGTGACCGAACGCGCTACGCCGACCGCCACACCGTCACCCTCGTCCACGAGGACGGCCACACCTCCCGCACCGAGGTCTACCTCTTCGCCCAGCTGGCCGCCGACGGCCGCTTCCGGCGCGTCGAAGAGACCACTCTCCTGGTCACCGGTCACGCCGATGACGGGAACCTCGGTCTCGTCAAGTGACATGAACGGGCCTGCGCGGAGCCCCGCTTCGCGCAGGCCCAGGGTGTCCGCGAGAGAGCCCGGACACCCGCAACCGCTGTCCACCGCTGCAACAAAGGGATGGAGCCGCCATGGTGTCCGTGGGGGAAAGACTGAGCAGGGCGCGCGTACAGGCGTTCGTCGGCCGGGACGAGGAACTCGGGCGATTCGGAGAGGCGTTGGCGGGTGATCCGCAGGCACCGTTCGCGTTCTACGTGTACGGGCCGGGCGGCATCGGGAAGTCGACGTTGCTGCGGCGGCTGGCGGACCACGCCCGGGCCGCCGGCCGGCTGCTCGTCGAACTCGACGGCCGGTTCGTCAGCCGTGACCCGGCCGATTTCGAGCACGCCGCCGGGCCGTTCCTGGACGTGCCGGGCACGGTCCTGTTCGTGGACTCGTTCGAGCACTGCCAGTGGCTGGAGAGCTGGCTGTGGCACCACTTCCTGCCCCGTGCCGCGGACGACACCCTGGTCGTCCTGGGCGGCCGGCGGGCTCCGCAGCCCCAGTGGGCCGCCGATCCGGCCTGGTCCCGGCTCCTGCACGTGAGCGAGCTGGAGCCGTTCTCCGCGGAGCAGGCCCGGAGCCTGCTGGTGGCGGCGCAGATCCGGCCCGAGCTGCGGGACCGGGTGCTGCGCTTCGCCGGGGGCAACCCGCTCGCGCTGTCGCTGGCGGCCGCGGCCGGGTCGGAGGGCTGCGGCCGGGAGGAGATCTGGGCACCCACGGCGGACGTGCTGCGCACCCTGCTGGCGGGGCTGATCGGGGAGGTGCCCACGGCGTCCCACCGTCGGGCCCTGGAGGTGGCGGCGCAGGCCCACTCGACGTCCGAGGAGCTGCTGGCCGCGGTGCTCCCCGGGGAGGACGTGCATCCCCTCTTCTCCTGGCTGCGCGACCTGCCCTTCATGGAGTCCAGTCTGCGGGGGTTGTATCCGCACGACGCGGCACGCGAGACGCTGGCCGCCGACCTGCGCTGGCGGGCGCCCAACGCCTTCGAGGCGATGCGCCAACGTCTGGCGGACGAGTACCTGCGCATCCTGCGCGAGGCGCCCGAGGAACGGGTGTGGACCGTCACCGACGATCTCTTCTACCTGTTCCGGGAGGGCGCGACGCTGGCCCGACTGCGCTCCTGGTCCCGCGAGGACGAGGTCCACGACCGTCCGCTGCACCCGGACGACATCGATGTCATCCTGCGCATGGCCGCCGAGACGGAAGGGGCCGCCTCGGCGGAGCTGGTCCGCTACTGGGCGCGGCGTCAGCCGCAGTCGTTCAGCGTGTACCGGCTCGTGAGCACGGGCCGGATCGTGGCGTTCACGGCGCGACTGGTCCTGCCGTACCCTCCCGATGCCCAGGACCTGGCCACCGACCCCGTTGTGGCCGCGGCCTGGCGGTACACCGAGGACACCGACCCGGTGAGCCCCGGCGAGCACATCGGCATCAGCCGCTTCTCGATCTACCCCGAGCGGTACCAGGTGCCCTCGCGGGTCATCGACCTGAGCAGTTCCCGGGCCCAGGCGGAGGCGGCCCGCGCCCGCGGGCGCGCGTACGGGTTCGCCGTGTTCCAGGACGCCGAGACGTGGGGCGAGCGCGTCAAGGGCACGCTGGCGGACACGGGGGCGCGGCCGCGGGTCGGCGAGTACACGTACGGGCTGTTCGGTGTCGACTGGCGTCAACTGCCGGTGGAGACATGGCTCATGCGCTTCATATCGGCCACCGAGGCGCCTGCCGCCCCGTCCGGGCCGTCGCCCGTTTCGCGCGCCGCGTTCGACCAGGCCGTGCGCGAGGCGCTGGCCCACTGGCGTGACGCGGACGCGTTCGCCGCGTGCGCTCTGATGCGGTCCCGTCTCGCGGCCGACTTCGGCAGTCCTGTCGGGGAGTTGCGTGCCCTGCTGCGCGGGGCGGTCGACGAGCTGGGGCTCGACCCGCGCGGGGTGCGCGCCCGCGAGGCCCTGACGGCCGGCTACTTCTCCGGTGCGCCCACCCAGGAGGCCGCGGCCCGCCGCCTGGGGCTCCCGTACGGCACCTACCGCCGCCATCTGCGCCAGGGCTTGGACCTGCTCTGTGAGGCCTTGTGGCAGCAGGAGTTGCACGACCCGCGTTAGCGGCGGTGGACGCGCGCCGTCGGCGGGGTCGCGCGCCGGGCAGGACGCCGGGTCGGACGCCGGGTCGGGCCGGTGCCGGTCCGGTGCCGGTCCGGTGCCGGTCGGGTGGACAGGTGCGGACAGGAGTGGACAGTGGCCGCTCCTGTCGGGTCTGGATAGTGGACAGCGTCCGCGCCGAGTCTGTGCGACATGAACGTTGCACTCACGCAGACGGGCCGGGCAGCAGGCCGGGCCCCCGGGCCGGGAGCGGTGCTCTCCGCCCTCGCCGCAGCCCAGTTCACCGTCATGCTCGCCACCTCGATCGTCAATGTGGCGCTGCCGCAGATCCGCGCGGGGGCGAACCTCTCGGACGGCGGGACCACCTGGGTGGTCAACGCCTACGGCCTGGCGTTCGGGGCACTGCTCCTGGCGGGCGGCCGGGTCGCCGATCTCCTCGGCCGCCGCCGGGTGCTGGTCGGCGGGCTCGCCCTGTTCGCACTGGCTTCGGTGGCAGCCGGGCTGACCACCTCCTCCGGCGTGCTGATCACCGCCCGTGCGGTGCAGGGTGTCGGCGCCGCCGCGATCGCCCCGGCCGCGCTCGCCCTGGTGATGGACCGGTTCCCGCCCGGCCCGGGGCGCGGTAGGGCGCTGGGCGTGTGGGGAGCGGTCTCCGGCGCGGGAGCGGCGGGTGGCGTGCTGCTGGGCGGTGTGCTCACCCAGGCGTGGGGCTGGCCCTGGATCTTCCACTCGGTGGCCCTCGGATCGGCGGTGGTACTGGCCGCCGTGGTGGCGCTGGTGCCACGGGACGCCGCAGCGGAGGCCGGACGGCAGGGCGAACGGCCGGGCGACCGGCAGGATGAGCGGCTGGGCGCGACGAGACGCGGGCAGTTCGACCTGCTGGGCACCGTCACCGTCACCCTCGCCCTGACGTCCCTGGTGTGGGGGCTGACCACGGCACGCGGCGCCGGCTGGACCGACGCCCGGGTGCTGGGCTCCCTCGGCGCCGCCGCCGTGCTGCTCACGGCCTTCTACGTGATCGAGCGCAGTCGGCCGAACGCACTCGTACCGCCGCGGCTGCTCCGCGCCGGCCGGGTCGCCGCGGGCAATCTGCTGATGGCGCTGCTGGGGTCCGTATGGATCGCCCTGTTCTTCTTCCTGCCGCTCTACCAGCAACAGGTCCTCGGGTCCGGCCCCTTGGTCACCGGAATGGGACAACTACCCCTCGCCTTCGCCCATATGATCGGCTCCGCTCTCGCTCCGCGCATCGCCCGAGTCATCGGAGCCACCGCGACCGTGACCGCGGCGCTGCTGACCGAAGCCGCCGGTCTGTTGTGGCTGTCGTGGATGCGGCCGGACGGGACCTACCTCGTCGATGTCCTCGGGCCGAGCATCCTGGTCGGCCTGGGCCTGAGCATCGCCTTCGTGCAGCTGACCGCGCTCGCGGTGGACGGCGTACCGCGCCAGGACGCGGGTCTCGCCGGCGGCCTGGTGAACACCACCCGACAGGTCGGCGGCGCGATCGGCCTCGCCGCCCTCGCCACCCTGGCCGGCTCCGTCACCGCCCACGCATCCGCCGACCGGCCACCTCTGGACGCCCTCACCGCCGGCTACCGGACGGCCTTCACCGTCTCCGCCGCCGTCCTGGCCGCCACCGCACTCCTCGCCCTGTTCCTGATCCGCCGTACCGGGGCGCGTACGCCGACCGGCACCACCGCCCGACCGGCCGGCGTCGACCCGGGAACCTCTCCGCTCTCACCTGTCCCGCTGGACCGGTAGATCAGCCACAGCCGCACCACCGACACATCTCATCCAGACAGGAAGTACAGCCATGGTCACCATCGACGAGACCGCCCCCGTGATCGTCCGCCTGAGCACCGTGATCGACGCCCCGCTCACGACCGTGTGGGCGCTGCACACCGATGTCGCGGCCTGGCCGACCTGGAACACGGACATCGACCGGACGACGGTCGACGGACCACTGCTGCCCGGCGCCTCCTTCAGCTGGCTCACCCACGGCCTGGACATCACCTCCACCGTGCGGGAGCTGGTCCCGGGGAAGCGGATCGTGTGGGGCGGGACCGTCGAGGGCATCGTCGGCGTCCACGTATGGGCCTTCGAACAGTCCGACGCCGGCGTCGTCGTCCACACCGAGGAGTCCTGGAGCGGAGAACCCGTCGACTCCGAGGTCGACGAACTCGGCAAGGCGCTCCACGACTCCCTCGAAGGCTGGCTCTCCCACCTCAAGGACCGCGCAGAGCAGCCCGTCTGACCAGGCACCACATCGATGCTGCCACGCACGCACGTGTCCACTGATCGCTCCATCCACCCATCCACGAAAGAGATTCCCGCCATGACGACCACCCCGCCGTACCTGACCGGCCACTACTCCCCCGTCGCCGAGGAGGTCTCCGCCACCGGCCTCACCGTCGAGGGCTCCCTGCCGCCGGAGCTGACCGGCCGGCTGCTGCGCAACGGCCACAACCCCAAGCCCGGTGTCACCCCCACCCACTGGTTCAAGGGCAGCGGCATGGTCCACGGCATCCGCCTGCGTGACGGCCGCGCCGAGTGGTACCGCAACCGCTGGGTCCACACCCCGGCCCTCGAGGGTGCCCCGTACATGACCGAGCGCGGCCCGGACCTGACCGCCAGCGCCGCCGGCACGCACGTCATCGAGCACGCCGGACGCCTCCTGGCCCTGTGCGAGGCCAACCTCCCCTTCGAGCTCACCTCGGACCTGGACACCGTCGGCGCCTACGACTTCGACGGCAAGCTGCGCACGGCCATGACCGCACACCCCAAGGAAGACCCGGTCACCGGGGAACTCCACTTCTTCGGCTCCTCGCCCTTCCCGCCGTTCCTGACCCACTACGTCGCCGACGCCAAGGGCGCCATCACCCACAGCGCCGAGGTTCCCGGAGCGACTGCCTCCCTCAAGCACGACTTCGCCATCACCCGCCGCCACGTCGTCTTCGTCGAGGGCAACGTCACCTTCGACCACACCGAGAGCTCGGGCATCCCGTACAGCTGGAGCGACCACCAGCCCTCCCGCATCGGCGTCATGCCCCGCGGCGAGAACGGCGCCCGCCACACCCGCTGGTTCTCCATCGAGCCGGGCAACATGCTCCACGTCTCCAACGCCTACGAGGACAGCCAGGGCCGCATCGTCCTGGAAGGCCCCACCGTCGACCGCGAAGGCTTCCGCCTCTCCTGGAACTGGTGGATCGGCGCCCCCGAGCGCGGCAGCGAGCCCGTCACCCGCTCCTACACCCGCCGCTGGGTGCTCGACCTGACCGCGGGCACCGTCGACGAGCAGATCATCGACGACCTCCCCGTCGAGTTCCCGACGATCAACGAGGACTACCTGGGCGCCGAGAACCGCTACCAGTACGCCATCTCCTTCCCCGACGAGAAGGGCTTCGGCGGCTACGGCATCGTCAAGTACGACCGCACCACCGGCGCGCGCCGCATCCACCAGATCGGCGACGCCCGGATGCCGAGCGAAGCCGTCTTCGTCCCCGCCGCCGACGCCACCGGCGAGGACGACGGCTACCTCCTCACCGTCGTCTCCGACCTCAAGCAGAACGCCTCACAACTCCTGGTCCTCGACGCCTCGGGCCTCGACCGCGTCGCCACCGTCCACCTCCCCCACCGCGTCAGCGCCGGACTCCACGGCTCCTGGATCCCCGACAGCACCCTGGACGGTTCCGCGAGCTGACCCCGAGCGGGGATGCGCCGCCCCGGGCCGCATCCACCACCGCTCCCCCGATACGGCCCTCCCCCCGGGGCCGCCTGCCGGGGAGCCGCGAGCATCTCGCGGCTCCGGCACTCTTCTGTGCCGGCGAGCCGACCCTCAGCGGGCGGGCCGGCGAGGGCAACGTCCGCCGGACCCGCGCAGGTGTGAGCCGTCCGGGAACCGGGCCAGTGGCAGGCACGCCGGCAAGGAACGCAGCCTGTCGGTATCGATGTCGGTGCACCTTGGACGGAGCACACGATCAGACAAAGGCCGCCTCAACGGCTGGAGAAATCCACAGGTCAGCGACCTGGTTCGAGACGCATTTCGACGCCGGGGCTCAGGCTCCGAGGTCACGCTCCTTCGGGAGTGATCAGGCAGAAGGGATGGCCGACGGGATCCTCGTACACCCGGTAACCGATCGGCTTGTCCGAACCATCCAGCAGCGTCGCACCGAGGGCGAGCACCTGCTCCTCGGCTACGTCGAGGTCCGCGACCATCACATCGATGTGCATCTGCTGAGGACGCGCGGAATCCGTCCACCGAGGCGCGCGAAAGTCGTCCACCCGCTGGAAGAGGACCACCGGTGCACCCGCCGCGTTCTGAAGTACGACGAAGTCACCGGTGTCCGCCTGCCGCGAGAGCGACAACAGCTTCTCGTAGAAACCGGCGAGCTCATCCGGGTCGGGGCAGTCGATGACAACGGTGTACAGGTGTCCGATCATCCGGCTCACTTTGCCACTGGCCCGCTAGCGGGCCAAGCGGCAGGTGCCCAGCCCAAAGTTGAAGAACAAGTTCAGGTCGTGTGTCGGAAGTGAGCCTTTCGCGTCGGCTCAGCTGAGGTGTCGGCGGACGAAAGGCGCCGTTCCCAAGACGAACACAGTGAAGGCGAACAGTCGTTGGAGGCCGGGCTGAGCGGCGAGGTTGCTGTGCTGGATGCCATAGGTCGCGTACCAGTTGGCGGCGAGGTCGGTCGTCATGATGGCGCAGACCAGCTCCGTCCCTCGACGCTTGCCGCTGATCAGAAGCGCAGCTGCGAGCAGGTCGAGGAGCCCTCAAGAGACACCGGCGGTGGCCACCCGCTACGAGAGACTCGCCGTACGCTCCGAAGCCGCTGCCCTCGTCGCGGCCATCAACGAATGGCTGTGACCGGCACGGAAATCAGATCGCCCCGCCGCGGTGTGACCGGGAGACTCGCCGCGTGACCACAGACTTCACCGTGCGCCCCGCCCGACCCGCCGATGCGGGCCGCCTGGCCGAACTCCGCTGGACGTTCAAGCAAGAGGACCACGAAGGACGACCACCGGCCCCCGCTCGGCCCCTGGCAGAGGCAGAGCACTGGATCCACGACCGGCTCAGGGATGGCGACTGGTTGGCCTGGGTCGCGGAGACCGAAGGCGAAATCTGCGGTCACGTCTTCCTCTGTCTGGTGGAGCGGATGCCGGATCCCTACGAGGACAACAACCCCGTCGGCTATGTCACGAACTTCTTCGTCCTGCCGTCACAACAGAACAAAGGAGCTGGCTCCGCGCTCCTTCAGGCGCTGAAGCAGCATGCACACAGCGCAGGCCTCGAGGGCTTGATCGTCTGGCCGTCAGAACGCAGCACCCCGCTCTATCAGCGCCTCGGTTTCCAGCCCCCAGAAGAACTGCTGGAACTTCCACTCGACACCTGACGAGATCCACAACGGAAGGGCGCAACGGGAAGGTCGTCATCACGACCCGGCAACTGTCAGGTCGTGACGACGAGTTTGCCGCGGACGTGCCCGTTCATGAGGGCGGTGCGGGCCTCGTCGATGGAGGCCAGGGGGTAGTTGCGGGTCTCGGCGACGCGCAGGCCGCCCGCCGTCACCCCGGTGGCGAGGCGCGCCATGTCCTCACCGGTGGCCTGGTAGGCGAAATTCACCGCCCGGATTCCCCGGGCCGCGAGTACGTCGGGGTCGGTGGCGAAGACCGTGCTGAGCAGCCGGCCGCCATCGCGCAGCAGAGGTGCGATACGGGTGGAGACGGTCTCGGCGTTGTCGGCGAGGTCGATCACGGCGTCGATGCCGTCGGGGTGGGCGGAGCGGACCGCGTCTGCGACATCGGTGGTGCGGTGATCGATGGTCTCGGCCGCGCCCAGGGAGCGGGCGTACTCGTGGTCCGCGGCGGCCGCGACGGCGATGACGTGGGCGCCGCGGTCGGCGGCCATCTGCAGCGCATACGAGCCCACGCCGCCGGTCGCACCGACCACCAAGAGCTTTTCGCCCTCGGTCAGGCCGAGCCAGTCCACCACGCTCTGTGCGGTACCGCCGGTCATCGGCAGCGCCGCGGCGGCCACGGGGTCCAGGCCCTCGGGGCGGTGTGCGAGCGCCGCCTGCCGGGGGGCGGTCATGTACTCGGCGAAGGAGCCGTGCTCGAAGGAGTGTGGCCACACCAGGCCGAACACCTCGTCGCCGACGGCGAAGTCGGCGCCCGCGCCGGCCGCGGTCACCATGCCTGCCACGTCGAAGCCGAGGGTGAGGGGGAAGGAGAACTCGGCTCCCGAGCCGGCCAACTCTCCGGCGGCCGTCTTGAAGTCGAGCGGATTGACTCCCGCCGCACGAACCCTGATCTGCACCTCGCCCGGCCCGGGGTCCGGAAGTGGGACTTCCCGAAGGGCGGGGGTATCGCCGAAGGCGTCGATGACGTAAGCGCGCATAACGGGGGCCTCTCAGGAATGGCCGCCGAACCCCTGCGGCCAGAGGCAGAGGACGGCCGGACACCAGCATGGTCCGCAACGGATCATCGCCCGGGAACGACGGACGGAAGCGCCCAGAACACCCCGATCGGCCAGGGCAGACCCGGACGGCGTATCGGAAGGTAGCCCGGATCGGATACTGCGGGAGCGTGGGTGGGCCGAAGCCTCCAGCTCCCGCAGGCAAGCGTGGCCGGCCGCCTCGTCGCCCGGACGTTGTCCTCGCTGGTCGCGGGTTCGACCGCGACAAGCGCCGCGGCCCGGTCCGGCGGCTGGGCGTGAAGCCGCCGATCGCGCGCCGGGAGCCGGCTCGTGGAGCGCACCTTCGTTCATCCGCACCAGTTCCGCCGCCTGCGGATCCGCTGGGACGAAGCCCTCAGCCTGGGCTGTTCTCCGATCCGGCGGCGCCGACCGGCCCGTTCACTGCCAGTAGTTCCTTGACCGCGGAGATGACACCACCTCGTTCGGCCAGGCCCTTCGGACCAGCTCGTACTGCTCGCGTAGGTCGTCGACCCAGGTGCGGCCCACGTCCAGCCGGACTCGAACCGACGAGAGCGACTCGCTGTCGTCCTTCACCGTGACGATCGGTACGGGCACCGAGAAATGGCTGTCGATCTCGATCCGAATCTGGGTATCACGCAGCCAGTGGATGCTCCTGCCGGCGGCGAGCTCGTCCAGGGCCGAGGACCAGTCGACCAGGTCTTCGGGCGACAGGCACATCTCGAGACGGCCGTTGGCGAAGCCACTTGTCACGATGATCTCGGCGTCGAGGTAGTCGTTGTACGGAGTCGCCCCCGGCCTGTGCCGACCCAGCACCCGCAGCCGGACGCTGCTGCTCCCGTCGACCATGTGGATCAAGTCCACCCCACTGCCCTCCACCACCGGTCCTCCCGGAACCCAAGACGATCACGGTCATCATGCAGGACGCGGCGGAACAGGTCGGCGAGCCGATCGACCTGGGTGGGGGCGAGGCCTGTCACGCGCCTGTGACAGTCGGCGGACAGCTTCATGAAGGTCCGGGGTCAGTCTTTAACCAGAGAACAAACCGGACATATCGTCCGACATTCTCCGGAACCGAACCCCTCTCCCCCACCTCGCACAGGAGTCATTCCCATGGTCCGCACCTCCCGCAAGCAGCGTTACGCGATGTTCGCCGTCTCGGCCGCGATCGTCGGAGGTGGCGTGCTGATCCCCACCAGCGCCTTCGCCGCCCCGACCACCGCAGGGACGACCGCGCTCGCCGCCGGACAGGTCGACCACGCAAAGAGCGGCCACGAGAACCACGCCACGAAGGACCACCGGGACAACAAGCGACACAACAACCACAAGGGCAACGACAAGGGCAAGAAGAACCAGAAGCACCAGGGCCGCAAGAACAAGGTCCGCGACGTCGAGAACATGCCCGGCTGCAAGTTCTACCAAGGCAAGGTCTACTGCGAACACAAGACCGACAAGGTCGACAAGCCCGCACCCGCACCGGCCCCCGCGCCCGCCCCGGCACCGGCCCCGGCCCCGGCCCCGGCCCCCCAGTAGAACCTCGCGCAGCGGAGCACCACCGCTCCCGGCGAAGCCGCGGCCAACGGCATGGCTCTCCGCACCCAACCTGTGGCACACGGTCACCCACGCGACCGATCAGCCCCTGCCGATCCCCCGACCGGGACCGGACAGGGGCCTCGGTCGTTCCGCCGACCCCACCGGGCCGGAGCTGCCGAGGTGGGTGCGATCCTCAGTTCAGCGCCGCACGGGGATCGATGCGCCAATGGTTCGTCTTCAGGACTCGGTCTGCGAAGGTCACGTCCCGCTCTTCGAGAAACTGGAATCCCAGCGAACGGCATATGCCGTTCGACGGGGCGTTCGTTGCCGCCGGGAAGGCGTGCACGAGCCCCCACCGGCCGTCGGCCCGGGCAAGCTCCAACAGTTCCCGCACAGCCCGCTTGCCCACCCCACGTCCCTGGAACTCCGGCAGTACCATCCAGCCGATCTCGGACATCTCCTCGCCGTCCTCCGAGTGAGACCAGAGAGTCACGGTGCCCGCCGGCACAGCAGGATCCGCCTCATCGAGAACGATCATTTTGATCCACTGAGTACCCGACTCCGCGCTCCGAACATCGCGACGGACCTTGTCCTCCATGCCTTCGCGCGGAAGTGGCCCACCGAGATCGATCATCATGGCCGGGTCGCACCGCATGCGTACGTAGGCATCCACATCGCCGAGCTGGACATCCCGCAGCTGCATCCCTACTCCTCTGTCGGCTCTCCATCTGATGCGTCTCGATCATCCTGGACGTACGTCGGATCGACGATGCCGGCAGGCGATACGGGTTCCGCTGGAAGCGCACGTCACGAGCTGTTCCCGCCGCTGACGTCGGCGGCGCCGGCGGCCCGTGACCACGCCTCGGTGGCGGCCATCAGTCGTCCCCGGGGCGGACCGCCCGCTCGTCCGGCCCGGTCCGCAGGTCCAGCATGGCGAGCAGGGCCGCCAGGTCGTCGGGGCCGGCGGTACGGGACGCAACCGCCTCGTGGGCCCGCTCGCGACGGTCGGCGGCGACGCCCGCAGCGGTGTCCCGGCACCGCGGTTCGCCCATGGCACCCGCTCCGGAACCGATCTCCCTGTCGGAGAACGACCGGTGCTCGGCGGCGCCTGCGCAGGTGGGGGCGATACCTGGGCGCCGGTGGCGCCGTGCGCTTCGGGCGCTCCGGGCGACGCCGGCCAGGATCTCCGCCAGGAAGCGCGGCCGAAGCGCACTCGGGCGGAGCAGCGGGATCGGGCCGACGGGTATCCGTAGGGCGTTGCGACGGGCGTCTGCCATGTCGTCCTCCTCGCCGTTCGGTCGGGGCGCTGGACCGATGGTGGCGGCCAGGACCCGGAGGTCGTGCGATGGGTAGCGCTGCCGGCCGGGGAGACCGGAGCGGGGTGGCAGTTCGGCCCGCCTCAGCGGGAGCCGGTGAGGGAGTCGGTGAGGGAGTCGGTGAGGGAGTCGGTGAGGGAGCTCGCGACCCCCTTGGCGTGGTGGACCGTACGCGCCGCGGCCGCTTCGACGGGGCGGCGGACGGCAGTCACCGGGTGCCGGTGGTCGAGCGCGTGCCGGGACCGGTAGGCGAGCGAGGGCTTGCCGTGGGTGTCCGCGGCGGCGATGAGGAGCCCTCCCAGCGTGGAGAGGTCGGTCAGGAAGTGGGCGCGCTGCCGCGTGCGCTCCTGCGGGTCCTCCACCGTCCAAAAGGCATGTGCGGTGAGGGAGGTCGGCACGAGCGTGGCTGCGAGCGTGAGCGCGCTCAGGCGCGGGGCACGCCCGGTCGCGAACATCAGACCCGCCGCGGCCTGGATCGTGCCGGTGACGCGCACCAGTTGGAGCGGATCTCCGGCAAGGGCCGGGATGCGCTTCCCGATCTCCCGGATGACCGGTCGGGCCACTTCCGCGACGGTCTCGGGGCGGCGCAGGGTGCGTAGGCCGCCCGTGACGAACGGGGCGGCGAGGAGGGGGCGGGCGAGCTTTCGTAGGACGGCCATGGCCCGCTGTTGCCCAAACCCCGCCGGTCCATCCGGGCGGAGTCACCCGGAGTGTCGGCCACCGGCCCGGCTGGACATCCGTGAGAGGGATCGGACCGTTGCGTTCTCGTGCGGACGTGAGGTCCGACGCGGCCGCGACGACCGGGACCGTGTGCGCCGCCGGCCGGGGCTCGCCCGGGGTCGAGGCGTCGGCGGGACGCATGACCGAGCCGGGGCGGGTAACACGCCGTCAATGAGCAACGCACACTCTGCAGGCGTGAGATCCGGCCGCCTCCTCCTCCTGCTGCCCTTGCAGGCGGCCTCGGTCGCCGGTCTGGGATTGCTGGTGACCGGGCCGCTGGCCGGCCGGTGGCCGCTCTCGGTGGAGGACGACGTCAACCGGGCCCTGGCGGACCGGCGCGAGACCCTCGTCACCGCGTTCTCGGAAGGGATGTCGCTGCTGGCCGCCACCGAGAGCATCGTCACGCTGACGCTCGTCGCCGTGTTGGCCCTGCTGCTCCTCCCGGGAGTGCCCCGGGTCCGCCGGTGGCGGGATGCCGCGTTCCTGGCCGGGTCCGTGGCCGCTCAGTCCGCGGTCTTCCTGCTCGTCACCCTGATGGTGGGTCGTGCCCGGCCCGACGTGCCGCACCTGGACGCGGCGCCGCCGACCTCCAGCTTCCCCTCCGGGCACGTCGGGGCTGCCACGGCGCTCTTCGGCGGAGTGGCCGTGCTCGCGGCCGGGCGGTTGCGCGGTGCCCGGCGCGCCCTGGTGGTGGGCCTGCTCCTGCTGGTCCCGCCGGCGGTGGCGGTCTCCCGGGTGTACCGGGGTATGCACCACCCCTCGGACGTCGTGGTGGGGCTGCTGAACGGCGGGTGCACCCTGCTGGTGACGGCGTACGCGCTGCTCCTGTCCACGCCTGGTACGGGCGCCCCGGCGGGCCTCCCCACACCCCGGACCCGCCCGGACGACACCCAGGGCACCCGCACCGCCACCCCGGTACCTGCCGCCGCTCCCGCCGGCCCGCGCCGGGCCGTGGTGGTCCGCCACCCGCACGGCTGCCGTGACGGCACGGCCGCCCGGGTGCGGGCCCTCCTACGCCGCCGCGGCTACACGGACCAGGTGTGGACCCCGACCACCGCCGAGGAGCCCGCGGGCGCACTCGCCGTCCGCGTGGCCGAGGCGGACACCGCCCTGGTGGTGGTCTGCGGAGGCGACGGCACGGTACGGGCCTGCGCCGACGTGCTGTCCGGCGGCGAGATCCCGCTGGCGATCGTCCCCTGCGGGACCGGCAACCTCCTCGCCCGCAACCTGCGGCTGCCCTCCGATCCCGACGCGGCCCTGCGGGAGGCCCTGGCCGGGACGACCGTCGGGATCGACCTGGGCCGGATCCACGGTGACGGACTCGCGCCGACCCGGTTCACGGTCATGGCCGGGGCCGGGTTCGACGCCGCCATGGTCCGGGACGCCTCCGCCCGGCTCAAGCGGCGCCTGGGCTGGGCCGCGTACGTACTCTCCGCCCTGCGCCACCTCGGCGATCCCCGGATGCGTCTGTCGGTCCGGCTCGACGGGGGCGCCCCGCTGGAGCGGCGGGCCCGCATGGTCGTCCTCGGCAACGTCGGCTCCCTGCAGGGCGGGCTGCCCCTCCTGCCGGACGCCCGCCCCGACAGCGGCCGGCTGGAGGTGGTGCTCCTCGATCCGCAGGGTGTCGCGGGGTGGCTCGCGGCGGCCAGGCACCTGCTGACCCGTTCGGCGGCGCGGGCATCCGGGCCGCGCCTCTCCGGCGGCCAGGACCGGCGGGCGGCGCGCGGTGCGTTGGAGTACTTCAGCGCCGAGCGGATCGACCTGCGCTTCGCCCGACCCCAGCCGCGCGAACTCGACGGCGACGCCTTCGCCGCCGGGACCCGGCTGACCGCCGAGGTCGAGCCGGGCGCGCTGCGCGTCTGCCTGCCCGTACGCGGGCCGGCCGAGCCGGTCGGGGCAGCCGGGGCGGCCGGGCCGGTCCGGGCAGCCGACGGGGCCGGGGCGCCCGAAGCGACCGGGGCACCCGACGTGACCGGGGAGCCCGGCGGGGCTCGACTCGGGGCCCGCCCACCCGCGCGGCTCGGCCGACCGGACGGGGTGCGTTGACATGGGCACTGCCACACGCGTACCGCAGCGCAGCGAAGTGGAGGCAGCGGAGGCCGAGTTGCGCATACGGGGCGAGGAGCTCTCCGCCGAGGAGGCGTGGGCCGCGCTGCGCCGCTACGGCGGCTGGAACCTCGTACGGGACTCCTTCGTACGGTTCCGGTACGCCGACGGGTTCAGCCACTCCCGGGCCCTCGCCCTCCAGACGGTCCTCGCGATCCTGCCGCTCGCCATCGCGCTCATCGGCCTGTCCGGCGTGCTGCACACCGAGGACATCGGCCGGATCGCGGAGCTGACGATCCGCCGGCTCGTCAGCGGTCCCAGCCAGGACGTCGTGGACGACGCCCTACGGGAGAGCCACCGCCAGGCCGGGGACGGCGGCGAGGTGGCCCTCTGGCTGGGCCTGCTGTTCTCGATCGCCAACGTCACCACCGGAATGTGCCAGGTCGAGCGCGGCGCCAACCGGATCTACGGCGTGGAGCGCGACCGCCCCTTCCTGCACAAGTACACCCGCGGACTGGTGATGGCGCTGTCGGCGGGGCTGCCGCTCGGGCTCGCCTTCTCGGTCACCGTGCTCGGCTCCGACCTGAGCCTCGCGATGACGGAGGTGTACCACCTGGGACCGACCACGCACCGGGCGTGGGACGTGCTGCGTTGGCCGGTGGGCATCCTGCTGGCCGTGGTGGCCACCAGCGTCGTCTTCCGCCGCTCCCCGCGCCGCACCCAGCCGGGCTACACCTGGCTCGCCTTCGGGGCCGCCGTCTACC
This sequence comes from Streptomyces sp. BF23-19, assembly GCF_041106355.1. Lineage (NCBI taxonomy): Bacteria > Bacillati > Actinomycetota > Actinomycetes > Kitasatosporales > Streptomycetaceae > Streptomyces > Streptomyces sp. BF23-19. The sequence continues at coordinate 28,556 of NZ_JBGBPT010000097.1, forward strand.
TGGTGCTGTGGCTCGGCGCGACGTGGGCGCTGAGTCTGTACGTCGGGGTCGACAGCTCCTTCACCACCGTGTACGGGCCGCTCAGCGCGTTCATGGCACTGATGCTGTGGTCCTACCTCACCTCACTCGCCCTCTTCCTGGGCCTGTCCTTCGCCGCCCAGCTGGAAGCCGTGCGGGCGGGTGTGGCCGAGCCGGTCACGGCGGACCCGGGGATGTGAGGCACCGCCCCACGGGCCCGCCGGACCCTGCCCCACCGCACGGAGAAAGGAACCCCACCGACCATGACGGAGCGATCCGACCGACCCCGACCCCGGCCTCGATCCCGGCCCCGGCTCCGGCTCCGGCCCCGGCCCCGGCCGGGGCCCGGGCCCGGGCCCGGGCCCCGGCGGCTGCTCGCACGACTGATGTCCGCGCGGACCGGGCCCGACGCCCGGTTCGGCATGCGGCTGGTGGCGACCTCGGCCGCGACCGCGCTGGCGGCCGTGCCCTTCTCCATCGCGCTGGTCCTCGTGGAGTCGCGGTGGCCGCCGCTGCGCCGGCTCGACCAAGGCGCCGCCGAGTGGCTGCACCGCACCGCACTCGACCACCCCGCATGGGTCCGGGTGCTCGAATTCCTCACGCACGTCGCCTGGGGGCCGCTGACCATGCGGCTGTTGGTGGCCGCGGTGGTGGTGTGGCTGCTGTGGCACCGGGCGCTACGGCTGGCCGCCTGGGCGGCCGTGACCGCCGTCGCGGGAGGCCTCGTGGGCCTGCTGGCGAAGAACGCGGTCGAGCGCGCCCGGCCGCACCTGCCCGACCCGGTTTCCCAGGCGCCCGGTTTCTCCTTCCCCTCCGGGCACGCCATGACGGCCACCACTTCCTGCGCCGTACTGCTGCTGGTCCTGCTCCCGCTGGTGCCGCGCGCGTGGCGCCTACCGGCCTGGGCGCTCGCCGTGGCCGCGGTGCTCGGCGTCGGCGGCACGCGGGTCGCGCTCGGCGTGCACTGGGTGAGCGACGTGGTCGGAGGCTGGCTGCTCGGCCTCGCCGTGGTCACCGCCACCACCCTGGCCTTCGAGGCGTGGCGCGGCGACATCGGCCGCCCCCGCACCACGCCCGCCCAGGGCCTGGAACCGGAGCTGGTGACCGCCCACCCGGAACCGCCTGCCGGAGTCGGGGACGCCGCGACTTCCGCGCATCGGTCGACGGCACAGATCGACGAGCGATCAGCTGGTCGGTAGGAAGCTACCCAGCCGTGGAACGCGGACCGTCACCGCTACCGGGCGACCCTCCACCCTGCGGCGATCCCCATGTAATCCACGAGGTGATCCCCAACGACCGTCCTAGGGTGGGCGGATGAATGGGATACAGATCGTGGCCGACCAGGATGTGTGGCGAAGCGGGTTCGAGGATCGGGTGCTGGCCGGGTACCGGGCTGCCGGGTGCTCGGAGCCCCTGGCCCGAGCTCTGCTGGAGCGGGCGGTGGAGGGTATCGACGGTTGGACGGTGGCCACGGACGGCACCGGGTGGATCGCGGTCGGGGTGACCGAGGACAACGGTGCGACCGTGGGCCGGATCCATGATCTGACGGTGCCAGAGGGGCGTGCGTGGGCCGAACGGTGGTGCGCGGAGCACGGCGCGCGGCGGGTGGAGGTCCGGCTGACCGGCGGAGCGGGAGCGTTCGCCGACTACCCCGTGCGGGGGCAGATCCGGATGCGTGCCGCGGCCGAGCGGCCTGAGCTGCCATCGGGTCTGACCGTCCGTCGGCTCACGGAAGAGGAGTATCCGGGCTGGTACGCCGGCGAGGAGGCGGCGTACATCGCGGACATCGTTCGGGCCGGAGCACTGACTCCGGAGAAGGCCCGGGCGAAGTCGGACCAGGACTTCGCCCGTTACCTCCCACAGGGATACCTGACCCCCGGGCACGCCTTCTACGTGTTCGAGGCCGAGGGCCGGGCCGTCGGCACCGGGTGGGTGAACCACGGCTTCCTGCCGGGCGTGACCTTCGGATTCTCGCTGGAGGTGTACGAGGAGCATCGCGGCAAGGGCTACGGTCGGGCTGCGATGGCTGTCGGCGAGTGGGCCACCCGGCAGGGTGGCGACGAGGCGATGATGTTCAACGTCTTCGGCGGCAACGACACCGCGATGCGTCTGTACGACAGCACCGGCTTCGCCGTGTTGGACGAGTTCCGCTCGGTCGTCCTCTAGGCCGTCTCTTTCGGATCTTGTCGGCCCGAGCCCTCCGACACCGGACGACGTGGGCTCGGCCGCCACGATCCGAAAGGGACGATCCGGAGGAGGTCACCGATCGGTTCGAACGTGTGGTCGCCGGCAGCGAAACGCGCCGGCCCTCAGGGCCTCTCATGTGCCACCCGTCGCTACAGCGGCACGGCCAGGCGGGACGCGATGCGCAAGCGCATCTCCCGCGCAGCCTGACGGACCTCCTCGGGCTGCGCGTCGTCGTCGAGCACGCCGAGGAGGACCATCAAAGCTCTCGCCTCGTCCCCGCTCAGCAGTTTCAGGCGTGGTTCGGTGACCCCGTCGAGGAGGACATCCAACAGGTCTTCGGTCATGCCCGGAACAACGCACAGGCACCCCGTCCGTCACCCAGGCCGCCCGGAACGTGCCCGCGCGGCCCATCGGCAGGGTCGGTGCTACAGCTCGATCTTCCCTCTCAGCCGCCGTTCGAGGTACTTGGCCAGGCTCGGTGCCACCCAGGTGCGGCTGTCGTCCTCGTGGTTCCAGACGAAGACATCGGGCCGGTCGATCCTGGCCAGGAGCGCGAACAGGTCTCCGTTCCCCGCGTCCGCGAAGAAGAGCAGCGGGTCGAACGGCATGTACAGGGTGCTGAACGCGGCGTCCCCACGGAGGTTCTGATTCTCGGACGTGATGCATTCGGCGGACCAGATGAGCCCGTCGCCGTACTCGTCCTCGATGCCGTCGCTCTCTCGCAACAGGGCGGCGAGGTCCGTGGGCAGTGCATGGCCGAGGACCGTCGCACAGCGGAGCAGCGCCGACTCCGAAACCGGAGGCCGGAAGAGGGTCGTGCCGGGCAGGGCCGCGACGGCTTCGGTCCACACCGTTGACCTGGCCTCCATGAGCTGTGCCTTGTGATCGAGTCGGGCCTTCGGCCCCGCCGGCGGCCGACGGGGCCTGCGAGCGAACAGTACGGCCTCGGCCGGGACAGCTTCGCGCCGCCCGGTCCTCGGCAGCTCCCCCGCAGGCGCGCAGGTCCGGTCGGGGAGGGGTCAGGACGCCTTGTGGCGGCTCTCGGATTCGGCGTTGGCCATGGCTTCGGCTTCGCTTTCGAGCATCGCTATGGCCACGCCGAACGCCTGGGCGATGTGGCCGGCGGCCGACATGACACGCGCGGTGCCCACGACGGGGGCGATCGCGACGAGCACGTCCTGCAGCTGCTCGACGGTGAAGTCGGCCTTGACCGCGGGGCTGATGTGGGCGAGGTAGGAGATGGCCGGGGCGTCCATGGCGACGAGGGCGGCGATGCGGGTGGTGATGAGTGTCTTCTCGTCCATGCCGCAGTGCTCGATGGAGTCGATGGTCATCGCGGCGAGCGTGTCGAGAACGGGAGCGTCAGACCTGGTGGCCATGTCGGAACCGCCTTTCGGTGCTGAACGGAGCCGACCGCGCCGGCCCTGACCGCGGGACCAGGGGCGTGTCGGCGGGTTGCCGTTTCAGCGTAGGCGTCCGCCCAGGGCCGCGCCCGTTGGGCTGTCCGGGCGATTCCGGCCGCCGGGGCGCTGCGCCGACGAGCCGGTCGGGGGCCCTTCGCCGGTGCCCCCACCCGATCGGAGGTCGCGGACGGACCGGACAGTAGGGTTACCGGATGGACGCTTCCTCGCACCCCCGTCCCTTCCGCCTGCTCGTCACGGGCGGGGGGACCGGCGGTCACACCTACCCTGCTCTGACAGCGGTCCGCACGTTGCGTGGCCGCCTCGCGGCCGAAGGCGCCACTCTCGACGTGCTGTGGATCGGAACCGCGGACGGTCTGGAGGCGCGGGTCGCCCCGGCCGAGGGCATCGCGTTCCGGACGGTCGCCACGGGGAAGATCCGCAGATCGGCGAATCCCCTGAAGATGCTCTCGGCGGCGAACGTCAAGGACATGGCGCGGGTGCCGCTCGGAGTGGCCCAGGCCCGAACGATCGTGTCCGAGTTCCAGCCGGACGTGGTCCTGGCGACGGGCGGGTACGTGGCCGTTCCGGCCGGCCTGGCCGCCCGGTTGTGCAAGCGCCCGCTGGTCCTGCACGAGCAGACGGTCCGACTGGGACTGGCGAACCGGAAGCTGGCCGGCTCGGCGACGCGGATCGCCGTGTCCTCCGAGTCGTCGCTCCCGCTGTTGCCGGCCGAGGTGCGCGACCGGGCCGTGGTCACCGGTAACCCGGTGCGGCCCGAGATCCTGACCGGGCACCCCGACAAGGCGGTGCACACGCTGAATCTGACCGGCTTCGACCGGCGTCTTCCCACGGTCTACGTCACCGGCGGGGCGCAGGGCGCCCAGCAGATCAACGGCGTTGTGCGGGAGGTGCTTCCGTGGCTGCTGGGCCACGCGAACGTGATCCACCAGTGCGGCCCCGCCAACGTCGACGAGCTGCGTTCCGCCGCCGCCGCTCTCGATCCGTTCCTCGCGGGCCGGTACCACCTGACGGGCTTCGTCGGGCCGGAGTTGCCGGACGTACTGGCGCTCGCCGATGTGGTGGTGTCCCGGTCCGGGGCGGGGACGCTGGCGGAGCTGACCGCGCTGGGCAAGCCCGCGGTGTTCGTGCCGCTGGCCACCTCGGCCGGGAACGAGCAGGCGCACAACGCGAGGCACCTGGCGGATGCGGGCGCCGCGGTGGCCCTGCTCGGTGAGGTCACCGGGCGGTCCCTCGCGGAGGCGGTCGGTCCGCTGCTGACCGACCCCGCCGGGCGGACGGCGATGGCGGCGCGGGCCCGTGCGTACGGGCGGCCGGACGCCGCGGACCGGCTCGTGGACGTACTGCTGTCCGCGGCGGGGGCTTCCGACTGACCGGTGCCTCCCGTACGTGGGCATGATGGGACGGGCGAGGAGGTCCGGTGATGGCTGAGCGCGTGATCGAGGTGGACGGCATCGAGCTGTGCACCGAGTCCTTCGGCGATCCGGCGGATCCGCCCGTCCTGCTCATCATGGGCCTGGGAGCTTCGATGCTCTGGTGGGAGGAGGACTTCTGCCGGATGGTCGCCGCGGGCGGGCGGTTCGTGATCCGCTACGACCACCGCGACACGGGCCGGTCGGTCACCTACGAGCCGGGCCGCCCCGGGTACACCGGCGCGGACCTGGTCGCCGACGCGGCCCGCGTGCTCACCGCCCATGAGATCCCGGCCGCGCATGTCGTGGGCGTCTCGGCCGGAGGGGCGTTGGCGCAGCTGCTCGCGCTCGATCACGCCGACCGTGTCCGGTCGCTCGTCCTGATCAGCACGTCCCCCGCCGTGCCCGCCGACGGCGAGCTGCCCCCGGACCTGCCTCCGGACCTGCCTCCGCCGACCGAGGAGTTCGTCCGGTTCGCCTCGGCCGCCCGGGTCGACCGGTCGGATGTCGACTCGGTGATCGAGCACCAGGTGGCCTACGCGGGCGTGCTCGCGGGAGGGCGGCGCCCGTTCGACGAGGCCGCCGCCCGCGTCCTCGTCCGCCGCGATGTCGAGCGCGCGCACGATTTCGGCGCGGCCCGCAACCACGACGTGCTGACGGACGGCGCGGTCCCGCGGGCCCCCCTTTCCTCGATCGCCGTACCCACGCTGGTGATCCACGGGAGCGCCGATCCGATGTTCCCGCTCCGGCACGGTGAGGCGCTCACGGAACGGATCCCGGGAGCACGGCTGTTGGTCCTGGAGGACGCCGGGCACGGCGTCGATCGCGCCGACCGGGCGACCGTCGCCGCCGCAGTCCTCGACCACACCGCCTAGTGACCTGGTTTTGAGGTCTGGGCTCGCCCCATGAGGCGTGTTCTGTTTCAGATCTTGGGTTCCGCCTGACGG
>NZ_JBGBPT010000098.1:0-33813 GCF_041106355.1 Streptomyces sp. BF23-19
GTGCCTGGCCCTCCGCGGCCGCGTCCGCCCCGGCCCCCGCTCCCGCTCCCGCGCCGGTCGCTCCGGCCGCCACCCCCGCCCCGGCCGCCGCGGCTCCTTCCCCCGGCATGGCCGCCGGAGCCGGACAGGTGCAGGCGATGTGGCCCGGCGTGCTGGAGGCCGTCAAGAACCGCCGCCGCTTCACCTGGATCCTGCTCAGCCAGAACGCCCAGGTCACCGGCTTCGACGGGACCACCCTCCAGCTGGGCTTCCCCAATGTCGGAGCCCGCGACAACTTCGCCAGCAGCGGCAGCGAGGACGTCCTCAAGGCGGTCCTGGCCGAGCAGTTCCAGGTCAACTGGAAGATCGAGGCCGTCATCGGTGGCGGCTCCCCGGCCCCGATCCAGACCGCCTCGTACGGCTCCTCGTACGGTGCCCCGGCCGCACCCGCACCCGCCTACAACCCGCCGGCGCAGCAGCAGCCGCAGCAACCGTCCGCCCCGCAGACCCCGCCCGCCCAGCAGTACACGCAGCAGCAGCCGCCCCAGCACTCGGCTCCCGCCCCGCAGCCCCCCGTACAGCAGGCGCCCCCGCCGGTGGCCCCCGAGGACGACCACGCGGAGGACGACGATCCCGACCTCGTGGAGAGCGCCCTGACCGGACACGACCTCATCGTGCGCGAGCTCGGAGCCACCGTTGTGGAGGAATACACGAATGAGTAGCCGGTCCTGATTGGGTGGCCGCACGAAGCCGACCGCGCCGTCCCGGCTAGGCTGAGCAGCGTGAAGGTCCTCGTCATCGGCGGCGGCGCCCGCGAACATGCCCTGTGCCGCTCTCTGTCCCTCGACCCCGCCGTCTCCGCCCTGTACTGCGCTCCCGGCAACGCCGGTATCGCCGACGTGGCCACGCTGCGCCCGGTCGACGCCCTAGACGGTGCTGCCGTCGCGACTCTCGCCACCGAACTCGCCGCCGACCTGGTCGTCGTCGGCCCGGAGGCCCCGCTGGTCGCCGGCGTCGCCGACGCCGTGCGCGCCGCCGGGATCCCCGTCTTCGGCCCGTCCGCCGAGGCGGCCCAGCTCGAAGGCTCCAAGGCCTTCGCGAAGGACGTGATGGCCGCGGCCGGGGTCCCGACCGCGCGCAGCTACGTCTGCACCACCCCCGAAGAGGTGGACGAGGCCCTCGACGCCTTCGGCGCCCCCTACGTCGTCAAGGACGACGGCCTGGCCGCCGGCAAGGGCGTCGTGGTCACCGACGACCTGGCCGCCGCCCGTGCGCACGCGCTCGCCTGCGACCGGGTGGTCATCGAGGAGTACCTCGACGGCCCCGAGGTCTCCCTCTTCGCCATCACCGACGGCGTCACCGTGGTCCCGCTCCAGCCGGCGCAGGACTTCAAGCGCGCCCTGGACGGCGACGCGGGCCCCAACACCGGCGGCATGGGCGCGTACTCCCCGCTGCCCTGGGCCGACCCGAAGCTGGTCGACGAGGTCATGGAGCTGGTCCTCCAGCCGACCGTCGACGAGCTCCGCCGCCGCGGCACCCCCTTCTCCGGTCTGCTCTACGCGGGCCTCGCGATCACCGGTCGCGGTACCCGGGTCATCGAGTTCAACGCCCGCTTCGGCGACCCCGAGACCCAGGTCGTGCTGGCCCGACTGCGCACCCCGCTGGCCGGTGTCCTGCTGAACGCCGCCAACGGCACCCTGGACGCGCTGCCCCCGCTCGTCTGGCGCGACGACGCCGCCGTCACGGTGGTCATCGCCTCCCACAACTACCCGGAGACCCCCCGCACCGGCGACCCGATCGAGGGCCTGCTCGAGGTGGCCGCCGAGGACGAGCCCGATGCCTACGTGCTGCACGCCGGGACCCGGCGCGAGGGCAACACGGTGGTCAGCGCGGGCGGCCGCGTGCTGTCGGTGACGGCGACCGGTTCCGACCTGGCGCAGGCGCGCGCGAAGGCGTATAAGGCGGTGGCGCGCATCCGTCTCGACGGCTCGCAGCACCGTACGGACATCGCGGCCAAGGCGGCCGAGGGCCGCTGACCAGCGGCTCCACAGACCCGCGGGCCCGGTGCGCACCTCGTGCGCCCGGGCCCGCGGGCGTGTCCGCGTGCGACTGCATCCGGCCGCGTTCGAACGCACCCAGCTTTACCCAAAGCCATTCCATCGGGTGATCGTCACCCGGTCTGCCTGACGCCCGCGCGTGCCCCAACTAGGGTGCGATGCCAAGCATTCCGGCACTTGGCCCACCGGCATTGCGATGTCGGTGGCGGGTGTCACAGTGGGGGAGTGAGCAACGTCGCCGCAGGGCAGAGGGGGTGAGGTCCGGCCGTGTCCGGAACCGGTTCGATCATGGAAGCGAACGTGCCGTCCGCGCGTTCCCGCGCTCTGGCCGTGCTGCGCGTGCGCAGCAGGGCCTCGGCCGTCGGGCTGTTGCCCGCCGCCCTCGCGGTGGTGCTGGTGGCCGCCCGGGCGACGGGTCGGCTGGCCGGTGATCCCTGGCCCACGGTGACCCTCGTCGTGTGCGTGGTCGCCGCGCTGGTGCTGCTCGTCGGTGGTGCCTTCGCCGCGGTGGTGCTGCGGGCGAGTCCCGCCGTGACGCCTACCGTGCCGCTCTCGGAGGCCGCCGCGCCCGATCTCTACCGGCTGGTGCGGGACCTGGCCGACCGGATGGACGTGCCGCCGCCCTCCGCGATAGCCCTGACCCCGGACTGCGACAGCTGGCTGGAGGACCGTAGTCACGCGGCCCACCGCCGCGGCGCCGCCCGCGTCTTCGGCGCCACGGCCGGACCCCTCGGGCCCGAGTCCGCGCCGGGCGCGGCCCCGGTGCTGGTGATCGGCTCGCCCTTCCTGTGGTGGATGCGGGTCGCGGAGCTCCGGGCGGTCCTCGCGCCCGTCGTCGCCGGTACGGGCCCGTCCGCGCACCCGGACATAGCCGACGCGCGCGGCTTCGTACGGGGCCTGGACGCGGCCGTGGACGTGGGCGGTCGGCGCGGCCTCGGCTGGATCGCGGCCCCGGCCCGGCTGCTGCTGCGGCTGTGCCGGACGGACGCCGCCGAGATGGAGCGCGGGGTGGCCGCGGCCGCCTCGGAGCGTGCCCAGGGTGTGGACTACGGGCTGCGCATCGTCGCCCAGGAGCAGGTCGGCCTCGCCTACGCGGGCTGGGACCGGCTGCTGACCCGGGTCGCGCTGCCCGCCTGGCGGATGGGCCGCTGGCCGGCGCACCTCGACGCCGGGGTGGTCTCCGCGCTGACCGAGCTGTCCCGGCGGGACCGGCTGGCCGAGGGGTTCACCTCGCGGCTGGGCGAGCGCCCCGCCTGTGACCTGCTGGAGCAGCCCGGGTTGATCGACGAGGCGACCTCGCTGCTGGCCGCGCGGCTCTTCCACGGAGGTCCGGCCGAGGCCGGGCCGGACTGGTCGCCGGTGGACTGGGCGGCGTATCCGGAGGAGGTCGTGGACCGCAAATGGCGGACGGAGGCGGCCCGCCTGCACGCCGCGCTGGACGCCCTGGCCGTCCCGGCGGGACTGCCCGGGAGCCCTTCGGCCCCGGCATCCCCTACGGCCCCCGTATCCCCCGTATCCCCGGTACCCCCCGCATCCCCTGCGGCCCGGCCCGGCTCCCAGGGCGCCACAGGAGCCGCCGGAGCGGCCCGCCCCGCCACGCTGGCGGCGGCCGACTCCCCCTCCCCCACCGCGGACGCGCTCGCCGGCCCCACCCTGGAGCGGGTGCTGGGCTACCTCACGGACCTCGGTGGCGAGGGCGCGGCCGGCGAGACGCTGGCCGGTCGGATCACCGGTGAGTTGGCCCGCGAGGAGCGGGCGGCCGGACCGGCCGCCGGGGCCGGGAAGGCGCGCGGCGCGGACACCCTCCCGCTGTTCCCGCTCCAGCCGCCGCGCAGTGGCCGGGACCTGCTGGCCGACCACGTCACGGCGATGGTGTGCTGCGCGGCCGTGGACTCGGCCGGTGCCACCCCGGGGCTGGACTGGCTCGACGGGCCGGTCCTGCTGGTGGGCGGCGACCGCCGTTCCGACCTGGCGCCGCGGGTGCTGTGCCTGGTCGAGGACGGGAACCCGGAGCCGCTGCGGGACTGGCTCTCGGCGCTGGGCGTCCGCCCGGAGAAGCCGGTCCGCCTGGTCTGAGGCGGTCGGTCGAGGCGCCTCCCCGGAAGGGCTACAGCTCGTACGGGTGACCGGATGTCCATGTTCCGTTCCCGTCAATTCGCGACGAACAGTGACGGGCTGCGTGCGTTATGTGATGTGCTGGGACCGGTCGCGGCTGGATGTCCCGGAGCGGGTGCCGAAAGTACCTCCTCGGCTCAGCCGGGAGCCGCGCACGGAGGCGATGTACGCCCGTTCGGGGGGTCGAGGGAGGGGAGCGGTCATGGGTGCGGACCAGATCCGGCGTTGGGAGTCAGGTGCGCTCGCGCACGCGGTGTCCGACCCCTTCGGGCAGGGCCCCCTGCCCTGGTTCCGGGGCAGCGAGCTCTACTTCGACGACACCGGCCAGGTCGTGCCCTGGTACGTGGACCCGGCCGCCGCGGCCGCCGGCACCGGCCAGATCCCCCGCGCCCGCGGCAACGGCGGTCCGCGCACCGCCGACGACGTGCACCGGCAGATCAAGGGTTTCGCCTCCACCGGCGGGGTGGCCCCCGGTGAGGCCATCGACTTCCACATCACCGTCGATCCGCCCCAGCAGTTCTCCGTCGACGTCTACCGGATCGGCCACTACGGCGGCGACGGAGCCTCCAAGATCACCACCAGCCCCCGGCTCTCCGGCATCGTCCAGCCGGCCCCGCTCGCCGCCGACCGGACCGTCTCCTGCCACCACTGGTGGCTGTCCTGGCGGCTCCAGGTCCCCTCGTACTGGAGTGTCGGCGCGTACGTCGCCGTGCTCACCACCGCCGACGGCTACCGCTCCCACATCCCCTTCACGGTCCGCGACGACCACCCCGCCGACCTCCTGCTCCTGCTCCCCGACATCACCTGGCAGGCCTACAACCTCTACCCGGAGGACGGCCGCAGCGGCGCCAGCCTCTACCACGCCTGGGACGAGCAGGGCCGACTGCTGGGCGAGCAGGACGCCGCCGTCACCGTGTCCTTCGACCGCCCCTACGCGGGCGCGGGCCTGCCCCTGCACGTCGGCCACGCCTACGACTTCATCCGCTGGGCCGAGCGCTACGGCTACGACATCGCCTACGCCGACACCCGCGACCTGCACGCCGGCCGCGTCGACCCCACCCGCTACCGCGGTCTGGTCTTCCCCGGCCACGACGAGTACTGGTCGGCCCCCATGCGCCGTACCGTCGAACGCGCCCGCCGGCACGGCACCTCGCTCGTCTTCCTCTCGGCCAACACCATGTACTGGCAGGTCGAGCTCGGCCCGTCCCCCTCCGGGGTCGACGACCGGCTCCTCACCTGCCGAAAACGGCGCGGCCCGGGCCGCCCCAGCCTGTGGCGCGAGGTCGACCGTCCGGAGCAGCAGCTGCTCGGCATCCAGTACGCGGGCCGGGTCCCCGAACCCGCGCCCCTGATCGTGCGCAACGCCACGCACTGGCTGTGGGACTCCACCGGCGCGGGCGAGAACGACGAGCTGCCCGGCCTGGTCGCGGGTGAGGCCGACCGCTACTTCCCCCGCACCCAGCTGCCCGAGCACCAGGACCGGATCCTGCTGGCGCACTCCCCCTACCTCGACAGCGAGGGCCACCGCCGCCACCAGGAGACCTCCCTCTACCGGGCGCCCAGCGGCGCGCTGGTCTTCGCCTCCGGCACCTTCGCCTGGTCCCCGGCCCTCGACCGCCCCGGTCACGTCGACGAGCGGGTGCAGCGGGCCACGGCCAATCTCCTCGACCGGATCTGCAAGCACGACTGACCCCACGGACGCCTCGCCGCCGCCTCGCCGCCGACCCGCCACCGAACGCGCCGGCGGCCCCGCGATCGACCCGCGGCGCGGACCCCTGTCCACAGGTGGGGACACAGGTGCGCGAGAATCGGGGTGCGCTTCATACAGAACCACAGGGAGACCCCGTGTCCGGATTCGTCGAAAAGCCCGAGCCGGTTCAGGTTCCGGGCCTCGTCCACCTCCACACCGGCAAGGTGCGCGACCTCTACCGTGACGAGGACGGCCGCCTCGTCATGGTCGCCAGCGACCGCATGTCCGCCTTCGACTGGGTGCTGCCCACCGAGATCCCGGACAAGGGCCGCGTCCTGACCCAGCTCTCCCTGTGGTGGTTCGACCAGCTCGCGGACCTCGTCCCGAACCACGTCATCTCCACCGACCTGCCCGCCGGCGCCCCCGCCGACTGGGCCGGCCGCACCCTGATCTGCAAGAACCTCGACATGGTCCCGGTCGAGTGCGTGGCCCGCGGCTACCTCACCGGCTCCGGTCTCGTCGAGTACGACGAGACCCGCACGGTCTGCGGCCTGGCTCTCCCCGAGGGGCTCGTGGACGGCTCCGAGCTGCCCGCCCCGATCTTCACCCCGGCCGCCAAGGCCGCCGTCGGCGAGCACGACGAGAACGTCTCCTACGAGGAGGTCGCGCGCACGGCCGGCGCCGAGACGGCGGCGCTGCTGCGCCAGACCACTCTCGCTGTGTACGGCCGCGCCCGGGAGATCGCGCGCGAGCGCGGGATCATCCTGGCCGACACCAAGTTCGAGTTCGGTTTCGACCCGAAGGACGGCACCCTGGTCGCCGCCGACGAGGTGCTGACCCCGGACTCCTCCCGCTTCTGGCCGGCCGACCAGTGGGAGCCGGGCCGCTCGCAGCCCTCCTTCGACAAGCAGTACGTCCGCGACTGGCTGTCCTCCCCGGCCTCCGGCTGGGACCGCAAGGGCGAGCTCCCGCCGCCGGCCCTCCCGGCCGAGGTCGTCGCCCGGACCAGCGCCAAGTACATCGAGGCCTTCGAGCGCCTCACCGGCCAGTCCTGGTCGTAGGGACGAGAGAAGCCCCCCGGGCCGAGGACCGGGGGGCTTCTTCGTTACAGAGCGGACAACGCGACTCGAACGCGCGACATCCACCTTGGCAAGGTGGTGCTCTACCAACTGAGCTATGTCCGCAGGTGCGCCGTAACGCGAGAACTACTATACCCAACCTCGCTCGCGTGCGAGACGCACTGCCGTGTGCCGGTTCTCGGCACCCAGCTTCGTCGCCGCCGAGGACAGGTAGTTCCGTACCGTCCCCTGCGACAGCGAGGCCCGCTCCGCGATCTCCGCGATCGGTGCCCCGTCCGCCGCGAGTTCGAGCACCTCCGCCTCGCGCGCGGTCAGCGGAGAGTCCCCCGCGCTGATCGCGTCGGCCGCCAACTCCGGGTCCACGTAACGGCCGCCGGCGTGCACGGTCCGGATCAGCTCGGCCAGCCGCTGCGCCGAGACGGTCTTCGGGGCGAAGGCCCGCACGCCCGCCGCCAGTGCCCGCTTCAGGTGCCCGGGGCGGCCGTGACTGGTCACGATCATGGTCTTGCAGCCGGGCAGTTCGGCCCGCAGGGATGTGGCGACACTCACACCGTCCGCCCCCGGCATCTGCAGGTCCAGCACCGCCACGTCCGGCCGGTGGGCCCGCGCCATCGCCAGCGCCTCGGGGCCCGAGGCCGCCTCCGCGACGACGAGCAGGTCGTCCTCCAGCGCGAGCAGCGCCGCCAACGCGCCCCGGATCAGGTGCTCGTCATCGGCGAGCAGTACGCGTACGGGGCTCACGCCCGCACCTCCAGTCCTTGCAGTCGTCGGTCCGGGATCTGTGCCAGCAGTCGGAACCGGCCGTCGCCGACCAGCCCCGCCTGCAACGTCCCGTCGAGGGCCGCGAGTCGTTCCCGCAGCCCGGCCAGCCCCGAGCCCGGCGGCCCGGTCGGGGTCTCGGGAGCCCCGTCGTTCTCCACCACCAGCGTCACGGAGCCCGTCTCCGCGGCGGTCAGCCGGATCAGGCAGCGGTGCGCGTCCCCGTGCCGCAGGATGTTCGTCGTCGCCTCGCGCACCACCCAGCCGAGGGCCGACTGGACCTCGGCGGGCAACTCCGTGCCCCGCGTGGCCAGGAAGTCCACGCGGCAGTCCATCCCGGCCGCGCTGAGCACGCCGCGCGCGCCCTCCACCTCCACCGAGAGGTCCGCCTGCCGGTAGCCCCGCACCACGTCCCGTACCTCCCGCTGGGACTCCTGGGCGATCCGCTGCACCTCGATCATCTGTTCCACCGCCTCCGGCCGTTCGCGCCGGGCCAGCTGTATCGCCAGCTCGCTCTTGAGCGCGATCACCGCCAGGTTGCGGCCCATCACGTCGTGCAGGTCACGGCCGAACCGCAGCCGTTCCTCCGCCACCGCGAGCCGCGCCTGGACCTCGCGCGAGCGGTCCAGCTCGTAGACCGTTGTCAGCAGCCACGCCGAGAAACCGCAGGTGGCGCCGAAGAAGAGGCTGCCGAGCAGGATGCCCACGCAGTACCCGAGGGCCGTGCCGGCCGGCGTGCCCAGGGCGAGCGCGGCCAGCCCCGTCGCGACCGCCGCCACCGGGGGGATGTACCACATCCGCTTCACCGACCGCAGGCACAGCACCAGCGATCCCGAGGCGAACCAGATCAGCCCCGCCACCAGCGTCGGCGCCACGGCCGCCTCGGAGATGTGTCCGGTCGCCCGGAGCGCGAGCACGACCAGGGTGCACGCGGCCGTCGTGACGACCACCGCCACCGCCGGCCGGGTGGGGCGTTCGCGCCGGCCCACCACCCAGTGCAGCGCCTTGGCGCTGAGCACCCCGCACAGCACCGCATGGCCGCAGACCATGAGCAGGAGGGCGAGGGGCAGCAGGGCCGAGGACGCCGTGGGGGCGGTGGCGGCCACGGGCATCAGCCCGAAGGACGTGATCTCCAGCAGGACGAAGAGATGGAACGACCCCCTGGTGTAGAGCTCGACCTTCCCCGCGGTGCTGCGGTTCTTCCACCACCCCGTCATCTTCGACACGGTCCCCGTCCCCCGACTCGCTTCACCGGCGCGGTTCCCAGCGGAACCACCTCCGCACAGAAAACACGGTGATCACGATCCAGGCCAATGTGTTCAGTCCGGCGCCCAGCAGGTCCCCGCCCGCCGAGCCGCCGCTCCACCCGGCCCGTACGAGCTCCATCACCCCGCTCAGCGGCAGCAGTTCGCACAGCGAGGCCGCCAGGTCCGGCAGCGAGTCGGTCGGGACGAACAGCCCCGAGCCGAGCACGGTCGCCAGGAACAGCGGCAGCGTGGTGAGGCCCGCGGTCTCCACGGTGCGGGTGAACGAGCTGGTCAGCGCGGACATCCCGGCCAGCAGCACGATGCCCGCGAGCACGGCCACCACGAGCAGCAAGGGGTTCCGCGGCATGCGCACGTCCAGGGCGGCCGCCCCGGCCACGGCGAGGACGGTGATCTGCCCGAAGGCCAGGACGGCGGCCGGCAGGGCGGTTCCGGCGATGATCTCCGGGTCGGTCGCCTCGCCGGTACGGAGCCGCTTGAGGACGAGCTCCTCGCGCCGGGCGACGTAGGCGGAGACCAGGTTCATGTGGACGACGAGGATCAGCACCATGCCGATCCCGCCGGTCAGGGTGGCTTCGCCGAGGGCCTCGGCGCCCTCGGCCCCGCTCAGCGAGGAGCGCAGGATGAACACCATCAGCAGGGGCATCAGGACGGCCAGGGTGAGCGCCGCCCGGTTGCGTACCAGCAGGGTGAGCTCCGAGCGGCCGAGCGCGGTGAGCCGGCCGGGGTTCAGGGTGAGCGTGTTCATCGGGTTCCCGCCTCGGTGTCCTCGGTGCGGTCGCCGACGGTGCGGCGGTTCTCCGCGATCTCCAGGAAGGCCTCCTCCAGGGAGGCGGACCGGGCGTCGAGCCCGGCCAGTTCCACGCCGTTCTCCCGGGCCCAGCCGAGCAGTTCGGTCAGGTCCTCCTGGAGCCGTTCGGTACGGATCTCCACGCGCTGCCCGAATGCGGCGGCCCGCAGGGCCAGCGGGAGCCGGGCCGCGGGCACCCCGGCGGGCAGGGTGAAGCGGATCCGGGCCGGCCGGGTGGCGGTCACCTCGGCCGGAGTGCCGGTCAGCACCAGCTCGCCCTCGTGGAGGATCGCGAGTCGGTCCGCGAGTTCCTCGGCCTCTTCCAGGTAGTGCGTGGTCAGCAGCACCGTGGTGCCCTGCTCCCGCAGTTCGCGCACCAGGGCCCAGGTGTCCCGGCGCCCCTCCGGGTCCATGCCGGTGGTGGGCTCGTCCAGGAAGAGCACCTCGGGCCGGCCGAGCAGGGCCAGCGCGAGGTCCAGGCGCCGCCGTTCGCCGCCGGACAGCTGTTTGACGCGTACGGAGGACCGCGCGGCCAGGCCGACCAGTTCCAGCACCTCCGCCGCCGGGCGGGCGCCGCTGGTGACCCCGCCCCACATCCGGACGGTCTCGGTCACCGTCAGGTCGGAGGGGAAACCGCCCTCCTGGAGCATGACCCCGGTGCGCGGGCGGACCTCGGCCCGCCGCGTGTGCGGATCGAGCCCGAAGACGCGCACCCGGCCCTCGCTCGGCGCGGCCAGTCCCTCCAGCAGTTCGACGGTGGAGGTCTTGCCCGCGCCGTTGGTGCCGAGCAGCGCGAAGATCTCGCCCCGGGCCACGGAGAAGGACACGCCCCGTACGGCCTCGAATCCTCCTGCGTAGCCGCGGCGCAGGCCCTCGGCTTCGATCACGGTGTCAGTCATGATCCAAGGCTCGCGGCGCCGGCGCCGGGCGGGCAGTGCGCGCTGTCACCGCCCCCGATGACATTTGTCAGGGTCGGGGTCGTCGGCATCGGATTCGGGGAACACGAAGAAGGCCCCGATCGTAATGATCGGGGCCTTCTTCATACAGAGCGGACGACGCGACTCGAACGCGCGACATCCACCTTGGCAAGGTGGTGCTCTACCAACTGAGCTACGTCCGCAAGCACTGCATTGCCGTGAGGCGATGCGTGCATCACTCTACCCGATCCACAACAGTGGTCAGGAAGTGATGCAGAGCGGGTGACAGGAATCGCACACTGCGCCTTCCCTCTGGAAGAGGGATGTTCTGCTACTGAACTACACCCGCACGACCTCGGAGGCTTTGACCTGCGGTCTGGCCCCTCGGCGTGATCCACACACTAGCCGACACATGGGGGTGCATGGCAAATCGACGCTCAGTGGGCCGCGTTGTAGGCCTCGTAGATCTTCTTCGGGATGCGGCCGCGCGGCGGCACCTCGAACTGGTTCGAGCGGGCCCAGGCGCGGACGACCGCCGGGTCGGGGGCGACGGCGGTGTGCTTGAAGACCTTCCCCGAGCGCGACTGGCGACGGCCGGCGGCCACGAAGGGGGCCAGGCCCTTCCGCAGTTTCTTTGCGTTCGCCACATTGAGGTCGATCTCGTAGGACTTTCCGTCCAGGGCGAACACGACCGTTTCCGCCGCTTCCCCGCCGTCGATGTCGTCGGAGAGCGTGACCACTACGCGCTGCACCACGGATATCGGTCCCTTCGTGCGACGTCACCACCTGCTGACGTGCGGTGATGTCGCCTGTGTGGATGTTTCGGGGCAATGCAACTTTCATCCGGAATCCGGAGTGATTCCTTTGTACCTCGATTCCCATTGCATTGCGAAGCCCAGTTAATTCTCTCCGCGTGTCCCGCCGCAATGCCGGGCGCGTGGTTTTCCGGCGGATTTTGCGAAGCGTTGGTGAAGCCGAAACGGCGTGGTGATCAGGGCGCCGAGATATCTACCCGCGTAGAAATTTCAGCCGGGTACGCTGATGGAACCGCCTTCGCACCAACCACCACACGGGAGTGCCCGATGGCACGCGTCGTAGTCGACGTCATGCTCAAGCCGGAGATCCTCGACCCCCAGGGCCAGGCGGTGCAGCGTGCACTGCCGCGCCTGGGCTTCGAGGGGATCGCCGACGTCCGCCAGGGGAAGCGCTTCGAGCTCGAGGTGGAGGGACCGGTCGACCAGGCCGCCCTCGACCGCATCCACAAGATGGCCGAAACGTTCCTCGCCAACACCGTCATCGAAGACTTCACCGTGAAGGTCGAGGCCTGACGGTGACCACTCGCATCGGAGTCGTCACGTTCCCCGGAACGCTCGACGACCGTGACTCGCTGCGCGCCGTCCGCCTCGCGGGGGCCGAGCCGGTCTCGCTGTGGCACCGCGACAAGGACCTGCACCAGGTCGACGCGGTCGTCCTCGCGGGCGGCTTCTCCTACGGGGACTACCTGCGCGCCGGGGCCATCTCCCGCTTCTCGCCGGTGATGGAGACCATCATCGAGCAGGCCAAGGGCGGCATGCCCGTCCTGGGCATCTGCAACGGCTTCCAGGTCCTCACCGAGGCCCACCTGCTGCCGGGGGCGATGCTCCGGAACAACCACCTGCACTTCATCTGCCGCGACCAGAAGCTGCGGGTGGAGAACGCGGAGACCGCGTGGACCGGCGACTACACCGCCGGCCAGGAGATCTCCGTACCGCTCAAGAACATGGACGGCCGCTACACCGCCGACGAGCGCACGCTCGACGAACTGGAGGCCGAAGGTCGTGTGGCCTTCCGCTACCTGGACGGCAACCCGAACGGTTCGCTGCGCGACATCGCCGGCATCACCAACGCCGCGGGCAACGTCGTCGGCCTCATGCCGCACCCCGAGCACGCGGTCGAGCCGCTGATCGGGACGGGCCGCACCGACGGCCTCCCGTTCTTCACCTCGGTCCTGAAGAAGCTGGTCAGCGCATGAGCCTCGACACCGTCAAGAACGCCACCGAAACCCCGGACGCCTCCCAGCCCTGGAAGGAACTCGGCCTCAAGGAGGACGAGTACGCCCGGATCCGGGAGATCCTCGGCCGCCGCCCCACGGGCGCCGAGCTCGCCATGTACTCGGTCATGTGGTCCGAGCACTGCTCGTACAAGAGCAGCAAGGTCCACCTGAAGCAGTTCGGTGAGAAGGCCCCCCAGAACGACGCCATGCTCGTCGGCATCGGCGAGAACGCCGGCGTCGTCGACGTCGGCCAGGGTTACGCGGTCACCTTCAAGGTCGAGTCGCACAACCACCCGTCGTACATCGAGCCCTACCAGGGCGCGGCCACCGGCATCGGCGGCATCGTCCGCGACATCCTCGCGATGGGCGCCCGCCCGGTCGCGGTCGTCGACCCGCTGCGCTTCGGCGCCGCCGACCACCCCGACACCCGGCGCGTCCTGCCCGGCGTCGTCGCGGGCATCGGCGGCTACGGCAACTGCCTGGGCCTGCCCAACATCGGCGGCGAGGTCGTCTTCGACGCCTGCTACCAGGGCAACCCGCTCGTCAACGCCGGCTGCATCGGCGTCATGAAGCACGAGGACATCCACCTCGCCCAGGCCTCCGGCCCCGGCAACAAGGTCATCCTCTACGGCGCCCGCACCGGCGGCGACGGTATCGGCGGCGTCTCGGTCCTCGCGTCCGAGACCTTCGACGACACCAAGCCCACCAAGCGCCCCGCGGTGCAGGTCGGTGACCCCTTCCAGGAGAAGCTCCTCATCGAGTGCACCCTGGAGATCTTCAAGGAGAAGCTCGTCGCGGGCATCCAGGACCTCGGCGGCGCCGGGCTCTCCTGCGCGACCTCCGAGCTCGCCTCCGCCGGTTCCGGCGGCATGCGGGTCGAGCTGGACACCGTGCCGCTGCGCGACGCGACGCTCTCGCCCGAGGAAATCCTCATGAGCGAGTCGCAGGAGCGCATGTGCGCGATCGTCGAGCCGCAGCACGTCGACCGCTTCATGGAGATCTGCGAGAAGTGGGACGTCATCGCCACCGTCATCGGTGAGGTGACCGAGGGTGAGCGCCTGGAGATCTTCTGGCACGGCGAGCAGATCGTGGACGTGCCCCCGGGCACCGTCGCCCACGAGGGCCCCGTCTACAACCGCCCCTACGCGCGCCCCTCCTGGCAGGACGCGCTGCAGGCGGACGACGCCGGCAAGCTGCCGCGGCCGCAGACCTCCGAGGAGCTGCGCGCGCAGGTCCTCGCACTGGTCTCCTCCCCGAACCAGGCGTCGAAGTCGTGGGTCACCGACCAGTACGACCGCTTCGTGCAGGGCAACACCGTCCTCTCGCAGCCCGAGGACGCGGGCATGGTCCGTATCGACGAGGAGTCCAACCTCGGCGTGGCCATGGCCACCGACGGCAACGGCCGCTTCGCCAAGCTCGACCCGTACACGGGCGCGCAGCTGGCGCTGGCGGAGTCGTACCGCAACGTGGCGGCGACCGGCGCCAAGCCGCTGGCCATCTCCGACTGCCTGAACTTCGGTTCCCCCGAGGACCCGGACGTCATGTGGCAGTTCGCCGAGGCCTGCCGCGGTCTGGCGGACGGCTGTCTGGAGCTGGGCACCCCGGTGACCGGCGGCAACGTCTCGCTCTACAACCAGACCGGTGACATCGCGATCCACCCGACCCCGGTCGTGGCGGTCCTCGGTGTGATCGACGACGTCAACCGCCGTACGCCGATGGCGTTCTCGGAGGCCGGCCAGCTGCTGTACCTGCTGGGCGACACGGCCGAGGAGTTCGGCGGTTCGGCCTGGTCGCAGGTGGTCCACGACCACCTCGGCGGCATGCCGCCGAAGGTGGACCTGGGCCGCGAGAAGCTGCTCGGCGAGATCCTGATCTCCGCCTCGCGCGACGGCATGATCGACGCCGCGCACGACCTGTCCGACGGCGGCGTGATCCAGGCGCTCACCGAGTCCTGCCTCAAGGGCGGCAACGGCGCGCGCGTCGTGGTCCCCGAGGGCCTGGACGCCTTCACCTTCCTGTTCTCCGAGTCCGCGGGCCGTGCCATCGTGGCCGTCCCGCGCAGCGAGGAGCTCCGGTTCACCGACATGTGCGGTGCGCGCGGCCTGCCGGTCACCCGCATCGGTGTGGTGGACGGCGAGGAGATCGAGATCCAGGGCGAGTTCACCCTTCCCCTGGCCGAGCTCCGCGAGGCCCACGAGACGACGATCCCGGCCCTGCTGGCCTGATCCCACCGCCTCTGCCAGGAGCCCCCGACCGCCTCTGCGGTCGGGGGCTCCTGCGACGAGCCGTTCACCGCCTACGCCACCGACACCGCGCAGCGGCGCGGCCGCACCGGGCCGGTGCGGCCGGCCCCCGAGTAGGGTCGGAGCATGCCGCCCCGAGGGAAGAAGCCGCGTACCTACGACCCCGTCCGGATCCGCACGGCCGTCACCGCGCAGTTCGCGCATGTCTGCGGGGCCGTCTCGGAGTTGGGGCCCGAGCAGCTGGCGCGCCCCAGCGGGCTCGGGGACTGGAGCGTCGCCGAACTGGCCGGGCACATCGCCTGGATCGCCGACTCGCTGGCAGGGGGCCTGGCCCGGCCGCCCGCCGCCGTCGCCGAGCTGTCGGCGGTCGAGTGGCCGTTCGCCACCGCCTCCCTCGCCGGGAAGATCTCCGAGGCGGCCAGGGAGACCCTGACCGGGGCCCCGCTGCCCGAGCTGTTCGACCGGGCGGCCGACCGGATGGAGCGGGCGCTCGCGGCGAATCCCGGTGACCGCGTGCTCGACCTGTGGATCGGGGACATGACCCTGGCCGACTTCCTGGTCACCCGGACCGTGGAACTGGTGGTCCACACCGACGACCTGAACCGGGCCGCCGGACTGGACATCCCGATCGACCGGCAGGCGCTGGCCGCCTGCACCCGGCTGCTGGCCGACGCCCTCGCCCTCAAGGCGCCGGGCGGTGCGGTCGAGGTCCGCGTCCCGCCCTTCGCGGTGGTCCAGTGCATCGAGGGCCCGCGGCACACCCGCGGCACCCCGCCGAACGTCGTGGAGACCGATCCGCTGACCTGGATCCGGCTCGCGACCGGCCGTACGCGGTGGGCCGCGGCGCTCGACGAGGCGCACGTACGGGCCGGCGGCGAGCGGGCCGATCTGTCGGCGCTGCTGCCGCTGATGAGCTGAGGGGAACGACCATGGTGGAACCACCGCTGCGCCCGCTCCGTCCCAGGGACATGCCTACCTTCCGGCACGTCCCCGCCGCCGCGGGCCTGGCCCTCGTCGTCGCGCTCGCCCTGACCGGCTGCGGTCAGGGCGAGGACGCGCGGAGCGCCCGACTGCCCGACCCCGAGGGTTCCTGGGCGGTCGAGTCCCTGACCACGGGCGGCCGCACCCTGCACGCGCCCGAGAGCGCCCACCTCGACATCGGCCCGAACCAGGTCAAGGGCAACTACGGCTGCAACGGCTTCACGGCTGTCGCGGCCTTCGCCGGCACCTCCTCGGTGACCGTGACGCCCGGCGCCTCGACCACCATGGCCTGCGCGGACATGGAGTTCGAGACGGCCTTCGCCAAGCTGTTCCGGGGCAAGCTGGCGATCGACCGCGGGCCCGACCGGCTCACCCTGAAGACCGCCGACGGGAGCACCATCGCCATGACGTCGGCCCCCGCGGTCACCGACGCCCCGCTCACCACGACCGAGTGGACCGTGGAGTCCCTGGTCAGCGGTGGGACCGCGGCCTCCCTGCCCGCCGAGGCGGCCGGGAAGGCACGGTTCACCATCGCTCCGGACCTCACCGTGAGCGGCAACCTCGGCTGCAACCGGTTCAGCGCCCAGGCCACCGTGGAGGGCTCCACGGTCACCTTCGGACCGCTGACCTCGACCCGCATGGCCTGCGAGGGGCCGGCGGGCGAGGTCGAGCGGACGCTGACCGAGCTGTTCGGCAGCGGTCCGCTCACCGCGAAGGTCGAGGGCCGGACCCTCACCTTCACGGCGCCCGACGGCAAGGGCCTGACCGCGAAGGCGGCCTCCGCCGCCGAGTGAGCACGACCGCGGTCAGGCCGGGTAGGGCAGCAGCTGGGCGTCCACCTTCTCCCAGGCCGCCCGCAGCCGGTCCAGCCGGGCCGGTTCCACGGCGGCCTTGTCGGCCTGTTCACGGACGTCCCCGGCCAGGTTGAACAGCTGGTCCTTGCCCGCCTTGCCGCGGTAGTACTTCCAGTCCCCGCGGCGCAGCGCGCGCTCGCCCCGGACCCGCCAGAACAGGTCCCGTTCGGCGACCTTCTCGCCGCGCAGCAGGTACCCGGCCAGGCTCGCCCCGTCCAGCGGGTAGGCGGGGTGCGGGCGCGCCCCGGCGACCTCCAGCAGCGTCGCCGTCCAGTCCGGGCTGAACACGGGGACGTGGCTGACCTGGCCGCCGTCCAGCCTGGCGGGCCAGCGCGCGATGTTCGGCACGCGGATGCCGCCCTCCTGGAGGGAGGCCTTGTTGCCGGACAGCGGCCAGTTGTACGAGAAGCGCTCGCCGCCGTTGTCGCTGGAGAAGACCACCAGGGTGTCCTCCTCCTGGCCGGAGCGCCGCAGTGCCTTCAGCACCTCGCCGATCGAGCGGTCGAGGTCCTCGACCATCTCCTTGTACTTCTCGACCGAGCCGCCGTCCTGGTGCCACAGGGCGCGCCCGTCGCCCGCCTTGATCCGCCGGACGATCTCGGCGCTCTGCTCGGTGTCCCCGTCGGCGATCCACGGCCAGTGCGGGGTGGTGAAGTTGAGGTTCAGCAGCCACGGCTTGCCGTGGTGGTCGCGGGAGACGTACTCGCTCGCCCGCTCGGTGATGATCCGGGTGTAGTAGCGCAGGTCCTTGTACTCGGCGTCGCCCTCGTAGAGGTCGTACTCGCCGCCCAGGCCCAGCTTGGAGTAGTACTCCAGGGCGCCACCGAAGTTGCCGAAGAACTCGTCCCAGCCGGACCTCGTCGGGCTGTAGTCGGGCAGGTAGCCGGCGTGCCACTTGCCGATCAACGCGGTCGAGTAGCCGGCGGACTTCAGCAGCGAGGCCAGCGTCGGGTGCGTGGGGTCCAGGCCCACCGACTTGTCGGCGATCGGTTCGGCCAGCCCGCCCTTGGTGCGGCCCGGGTAGCGCCCGGTGTACAGGCTGAAGCGGGTCGGCGAGCAGGTCGCGGAGCCCGAGTAGGCGTCGGTGAACCGGACGCCCTGGCGGGCGAGGCGGTCCAGGTTCGGGGTCTTGATGTGCGGGGAGCCGTACGAGGAGAGGTCGGCCCACCCCAGGTCGTCGCCGAGGATGAACAGGATGTTCGGCCGACGGGACGACCGGGGCCGCCCGGCCCGGAACTCCCGCTCCTGCGGCGCGTTCTGCCCGTCCCCGGGGGTCGGGGCCGCGGCGGCCGCGGGGGCGCCCAGCCCTACCGCCGCGGCGGCCGCGCTCACGCCGACCGCGCCGCCGAAGGCGCGCCGGGACAGGTGGGGTTCGTACGAGGTCACAGGTACTCCAAGGCATGGCCCGCCGGCCCGCCCCGGGCGGCGCGGGACGGCGCGCGGCACGGCAGGGCAGGCTGGGGCGGGGATCAGGAAGGAAAGAGAACGAAAAGCGGCGTGTGACTACGCAGAACAGCGACAGATGGCGCTCGCGACACGGACAAGGTCCACGTGCCGGCGCTCGACGAGGGTGACGGTTCGGTCACCGAGAGGCTGCATGAGGCGAGAGCCTGTACGAATGCCCATGGGGCTGTCAACAAGGGCATTCCGGATACCGAGACGGAATGGATCGGTCACCCTCTGTGCTGTGACATTTCCCGGCCGTCCCCAATTCGGACCAGTGGTCGATCTCGCCTACACTCGGAAGCGTGCCTCGTGGTGATGGACGACTCAACCACGACCTGCTCCCCGGCGAAAAGGGCCCCCAGGACGCTTGCGGCGTCTTCGGTGTCTGGGCTCCGGGTGAAGAGGTCGCCAAGCTCACCTACTTCGGACTGTATGCACTGCAGCACCGTGGACAAGAGTCCGCGGGAATCGCTGTGAGCAACGGTTCCCAGATCCTCGTCTTCAAGGACATGGGCCTCGTTTCCCAAGTCTTCGACGAAACCTCTCTCGGCTCGCTCCAAGGTCATATCGCGGTCGGTCACGCCCGCTATTCGACCACCGGGGCCTCCGTCTGGGAGAACGCTCAGCCGACCTTCCGTGCGACCGCCCACGGCTCCATTGCCCTGGGTCACAACGGCAACCTGGTGAACACCGCCGAGCTTGCCGAGATGGTCGCCGACCTCCCCCGTCAGGACGGCCGTGCCACCCAGGTGGCCGCCACCAATGACACCGACCTGGTCACCGCCCTGCTCGCCGGTCAGACCGACGACGAGGGCAAGCCCCTGACCATCGAGGAGTCGGCCGCCAAGGTCCTCCCTCAGGTCAAGGGCGCCTTCTCCCTCGTCTTCATGGACGAGGGGACCCTCTACACCGCCCGTGACCCGCAGGGCATCCGCCCGCTGGTCCTCGGCCGCCTGGAGCGCGGCTGGGTGGTCGCGAGTGAGACCGCCGCCCTCGACATCTGCGGCGCCAGCTTCGTCCGCGAGGTCGAGCCGGGCGAGCTCATCGCGATCGACGAGAACGGTCTGCGCACCTCGCGATTCGCGGAAGCGAAGCCCAAGGGCTGTGTCTTCGAGTACGTCTACCTGGCGCGCCCGGACACCGATATCGCCGGCCGGAACGTCTACCTCTCGCGTGTCGAGATGGGTCGGCGCCTGGCCAAGGAAGCCCCGGTCGACGCCGACCTGGTGATAGCGACGCCGGAATCCGGCACGCCCGCCGCCGTCGGATACGCCGAGGCCAGCGGGATCCCGTACGGATCCGGCCTGGTCAAGAACGCCTACGTGGGCCGGACCTTCATCCAGCCCTCGCAGACGATCCGCCAGCTCGGCATCCGGCTCAAGCTCAACCCCCTCAAGGAAGTCATCCGGGGCAAGCGCCTGGTGGTCGTCGACGACTCGATCGTCCGCGGCAACACCCAGCGCGCCCTGGTCAAGATGCTCCGCGAGGCCGGCGCGGCGGAGGTCCACATCCGGATCTCCTCGCCGCCGGTGAAGTGGCCGTGCTTCTTCGGCATCGACTTCGCCACCCGGGCCGAGCTGATCGCCAACGGGATGACGGTCGACGAGATCGCCACCTCCATGGGCGCGGACTCGCTCTCCTACATCTCGCTCGACGCGATGATCGAGGCGACCACCATCCAGAAGCCCAACCTCTGCCGTGCCTGCTTCGACGGCGAGTACCCGATGGAGCTGCCCGACCCGCAGCTCCTGGGCAAGCAGCTCCTGGAGACCGAGCTGGCCGGCGGCACGGACGCCGCCGACGCGCTCCGTCGCCCGTAGCCCTGGCTCAACCTGCGCCGGGCCCTGTCTTTGAGGCTTCTCCCAGGGCCCGGCACCACACGCAGTAACGACACGAAAGCTCTCTCCTGTCATGACAGAGAAGACCACCGGTGCCAGCTACGCAGCCGCAGGCGTGGACATCGAAGCGGGCGACCGCGCCGTCGAGCTGATGAAGGAGTGGGTGAAGAAGACGCAGCGCCCCGAGGTCCTCGGTGGCCTCGGCGGCTTCGCCGGCCTCTTCGACGCCTCCGCCCTCAAGCGCTACGAGCGTCCGCTGCTCGCCTCGGCCACCGACGGCGTCGGCACCAAGGTGGACATCGCCCGCCAGCTCGGCGTGTACGACACCATCGGCCACGACCTGGTGGCGATGGTCATGGACGACATCGTCGTCTGCGGCGCCGAGCCGCTCTTCATGACCGACTACATCTGCGTCGGCAAGGTGCACCCCGAGCGTGTCGCGGCGATCGTCAAGGGCATCGCCGAGGGCTGCGTCCTCGCCGGCTGCGCCCTGGTGGGCGGCGAGACCGCCGAGCACCCCGGCCTGCTGGGCCCGGACGACTTCGACGTGGCCGGTGCCGGAACGGGCGTCGTCGAGTACGACCGCCTGCTCGGCGCGGATCGTATCCGTACGGGGGACGCCGTCATCGCGATGGCTTCGTCCGGCCTTCACTCGAACGGGTACTCGCTGGTCCGCCACGTCCTCTTCGAGCGCGCCAAGATGTCGCTGGAGAGCCACGTGGAGGAGCTCGGCCGCACCCTCGGCGAAGAGCTCCTGGAGCCCACCAAGATCTACTCGCTGGACTGCATGGCCCTCACCCGGACGGCCGAGGTGCACGCCTACTCGCACATCACGGGCGGTGGCCTCGCGGCGAACCTGGCCCGGGTCATCCCGGACCACCTGCACGCCACGGTCGACCGTTCGACCTGGGCTCCCGGCGCCATCTTCGACCTGGTCGGCAAGGCCGGTCAGGTGGAGCAGCTGGAGCTGGAGAAGACCCTGAACATGGGCGTCGGCATGATGGCCGTCGTGCCGGGCGAGTCGGTGGACGTGGCGCTGACCGCGCTGGCCGACCGGGGTGTCGACGCGTGGGTCGCGGGCGAGATCCTGGACCGCGGTGACCACACCGAGGGCGCGACCATGACCGGTTCCTACGCGAGCTGAGCAGCACTGAAACCCGGCCCGGGGCGATGCCCTGGACCGGGTTTCAGTCTTTTTGTCTGTCGTGCAGACGCCTCAGGGCGTCAAGCGCCGCGACGCTGTGACGACGGCCCGGACTCCTCGTCCTCGTCGTCGTCATCCCTGTTGTAGAGGTCCGCGTACCGAGCGTACGGGTCGTCCTCGTCCAGTTCGTCGTCGTCTACCTCGACCGGCTCGCTGACAGGCAGCGGTTCCACGGTCGATGCGCCCAGCTCGTTGGCCAGACGCGAGAGGTCAGTCCCGCCGCTGCTGTACTTCAGCTGGCGGGCGACCTTCGTCTGCTTGGCCTTTGCCCGGCCGCGCCCCATGGCTCGACCCCCTCGGTGACGGGGCTCGACGGCCCCAGAGTCTGACACGCGTTCATGGTTCGGAGCGGGCTCTCCGTGGAGAGACCGTCCGTAGGGGTTTAACGGTACCTGCTTCCGCGGCCATACGGTACGCCGCCCGCATGACGCGCCCCGGTGCAGAACCAACAAGGCGCCCCGTCCTCGCTGGTCAGCTGCGATTTTAACCTTTTCCTGGCGGGCGACCCGCCGAAGTGCAGTGAGTTCCGTCTCGCCGCACCCCGGCGGGCGTACCCAGGAGCCCCTGGAAGTGCCTAGACCGCGCGCGCGGCGCGGCCGTCGGCCATCCGCTGCTCGGCGATCCGGTCGGCCGCGGCGGCGGGCGGAATGCCGTCCGCCTTAGCGCGAGCAAAGATCTCCAGCGTGGTGTCGAAGATCTTCGTGGCCTTGGCCTTGCAGCGGTCGAAGTCGAAGCCGCGCAGCTCGTCGGCGACCTGGATGACCCCGCCCGCGTTGACCACGTAGTCGGGCGCGTAGAGGATCCCGCGGTCCGAGAGGTCCTTCTCGATGCCCGGGTGGGCGAGCTGGTTGTTCGCCGCGCCGCAGACGATCGTCGCGGTGAGCGCCGGGACGGTCTCGTCGTTCAGGGCGCCGCCGAGCGCGCAGGGGGCGTAGATGTCCAGGCCCTCGATGCGGATCAGCGCGTCCGTGTCGACGACCGCGGTGACCTTGCCCGGGTGCTTGTCCAGGATCCGGCGCACGGACTCTTCCCGTACGTCCGTGATCACGACCTCGGCGCCGTCCTCCAGCAGGTGCTCGACCAGGTAGTGGCCGACCTTGCCGACACCGGCCACGCCGACCTTGCGGCCGCGCAGGGTCGGGTCGCCCCACAGGTGCTGGGCGCTGGCGCGCATGCCCTGGAAGACACCGAAGGCGGTGAGGACCGAGGAGTCGCCGGCGCCGCCGTTCTCGGGGGAGCGTCCGGTCGCCCAGCGGGTCTCGCGGGCCACGACGTCCATGTCGGCCACGTAGGTGCCGACGTCGCAGGCGGTCACGTAGCGGCCGCCGAGGGACTCCACGAACCGGCCGTAGGCCTGGAGGAGTTCCTCGCTCTTGAGGACGTCCGGGTCGCCGATGATCACGGCCTTGCCGCCGCCGAGGTCGAGACCGGCGAGGGCGTTCTTGTACGACATGCCGCGCGAGAGGTTCAGCGCGTCGAGGACGGCCTCCTCGTCGGAGGCGTACGCGTGGAAGCGCGTACCGCCGAGGGCGGGGCCCAGGGCGGTGGAGTGGATGGCGATGACGGCCTTCAGGCCGGTGGCGCGGTCCTGGCACAGCACGACTTGCTCGTGGCCGCCCTGCTCCGAACGGAACAGGGTGTGCAGGACGCCGTCGGTCATTTCGGTCACGGTGGTGACTCCCATGGAAGAGATGCGGCGGAAAGACGCCCGCCCTGCGGGTGGGGGAGGGCGTGCTGGGAGCAGAGTAAGACCTGAGGGCCGTCCGTAGGTGACCTGTCCGAGGATCGAAACACTCCCGTGGTACGAGGGCACGCGGGCGCCCGGAGGTGAACCCGGCCCCGCGGAAGGGCAGTACGAGAGCGTGAGCGAATCCTCCGATCTCCCGCTGCCGTCCGCGCGCTCGGCGCCGACCGTCCCGTACGCCTCCTACCTGCGCGTCTACGAGCCCTTGGCGGCCTTCGCCGAGCCGGAGCGCACGCACTGGGCCGACTACGCCCGGCGCGGGGCGACCCCGACCGCCCAGGACGAACTGCGCCGGTCGCTGTCGGACTTGGTGCGGGTCCCGGTGGTGGGGGTGCCGGCCCACGAGAGCGCGGACGCCTTCACGGCGGTGGTCGACGGGGTGCTGCTGGTCTGTCCGTGGCGCACCCGGCTCCGCGGCTGGCTGGCGCTGCAGGAGCTCGTCGAGTGGTTTCCGCGCCCGGTGCTGGACGCTGCGCTCCCGCCGGGGGCCCGCCGGCGGGCGGCCGAGGACTACGAGCGCTGGCGCGAGCGGAACCCGGACGCGCGCCCGTGGATCCGTACGGGGGTGTGGCAGGTCCCGCTGCGCTGGTTCGTCCTGGTGGCGGACGAGGAGCGGGACCACGTGCCGGGCGAGCGGCTGCGCTACCGCACGCCGATGGTCCAGGCCCGGCGGCGCCTCGCCCGGGCGCTGCGGACGCTGCGCGACGCGGAGGGGTACGGGTCGCTCGCCGACGGGCTGGTGGAGGTGGGGAGCTGGCTGGAGGAGTTCCACCCGCGCTCGCTGGTCGAGCTGGACTACGGCGGGCTGGTGCACGCGCTGTCGGCGGACCGACTGGCGGCCGATCGCTCGGCCGGGGATCTCGCGGCGGGCATCGCGGCCCTGCGGGCCGGGGACAGGGAGGGCGCGACCGAGGTCTACGAGGGGCTGGCGGAGCGCTGGCGGGCGGTCCGGGAGCGACTTTTCGCGAATTAGGCCGAAAGGGGCCTATGTGGCTGGTTTCACCCGAGAGGGGGTCGCACGTATCGTCCGGTATCGGTCGATCGGTCAATACTGGCTGATCAGAGGCCTGATCGTGGCATTTGGGACGTAGTACCAGGACCTACGTCCCGATACGGGCCATTGGCCCAAGCGTGACGGACCGCACTAACTACACCCTTGCGCCCTTCCCCTACCCTCGTGCCAAAATAGGACAAGGAGTCCGGGGAGGGTTCCTTCCGCCCAACTAAGGGCGGAATGCTCGGCATTGCACTCTACGGGGGGTCTGACGACTCCTGATCGCTCTGTGACTGATCGTCACAGTGGGGTGACTGTCCGTTATGGGACGGTCCATCGGCTTCCGCCGCTGATGAACACCTCGGAGGGCAATTCCGTCGGTTTGGCCGTCGAGGCTGGACGGATGGTGTAGTTGTAGTGCCGAGGACAAGCCGTTCGTCCTATAACCGACTCGGCCCGCGTATGTCCATTTCGGGCAACGCGGGCCAAGGTGCAGAATTTAGAGGAAAGAACCGAGATGGTTCGGTTCTCCCGAGGAGGCCGCTCATGACCGCTCGCACCCCTGATGCCGAGCCGCTGCTGACCCCGGCTGAGGTTGCCACGATGTTCCGCGTGGACCCGAAGACGGTCACCCGCTGGGCCAAGGCTGGCAAGCTCACGTCCATCCGCACCCTGGGTGGACACCGCCGGTACCGCGAGGCCGAGGTTCGCGCACTGCTCGCGGGAATTCCGCAGCAGCGCAGCGAGGCCTGAGGTCGCGTAAACACCCCGCTTTAACGGGTTTATCGGGTCCCCCAATCCGATGAAACCCACATAGCTTCAAACGACCGGGCCTGCCCCAACAGGTCCCAGGTCGTTCGATCGCGCTGGACTCCGCCGGGTCCAGCGCGATCTTTTTTTGCCCAGGTCAGGGCGGTCTCGATCGCGCGAGGGGGTACCGGCGGGGCAAGTGCCATTGCACATATTCTATCGAGCGGGCGTATTAGTGCGATAAAAGTGTGAGTCTCAAAAACTCATGCGGTGACTCCCGTCACAGATGATCACTCTTGTATATCCGGTAATGCACCCCGTAAAGGGGACGCGCATCACGAGGCACATCATGCGAACGGGGGATTCCGGGCGGCGGCCCACGGTTCGCCCGTGCCGCGCCCGCTCCGCCGGCCACGGCCACGGCTGCGTCCGGGGCCGCGTCCGGGGTTCCCGCCCGCGGTGCGCGGGCGGACCACAGGGGCCCCGGAGAGGGGACGGACGTGACCCGGGGGTGTTCGCGGGCGACGCGGGCGCTCCACGAGCCCCAGGCTCCTCCCAAGGCCGCCCGGGCGATGTCACCCGCCAACGCGTCAGGGCCCGTATCCCCAGAGGGATACGGGCCCTGACGTTTCTGCGAACCTGACGGGACTTGAACCCGCGACCTCCACCTTGACAGGGTGGCGAGCTAACCAACTGCTCCACAGGTCCTTGATTTGCGGCCGCTCGGCGGCTGCGAATCAGACTGTACCGCAGCTCAGGGGGTGCAGTCGAACCGGATCACGGCGCCGGTCACGGAGCCGCCGCATCCACCGCCTTCACGATGCGCTTGTCGGAGATCGGGTACGCCGTCCCGAGCGCGTGCGCGAAGTAGCTGACGCGCAGTTCCTCGATCATCCAGCGGATGTCGGTGACCGTGGACGGGACCGGCCGGCCCTTGGGCAACTGCTCCA
Source organism: Streptomyces sp. BF23-19 (assembly GCF_041106355.1). NCBI lineage: Bacteria > Bacillati > Actinomycetota > Actinomycetes > Kitasatosporales > Streptomycetaceae > Streptomyces > Streptomyces sp. BF23-19. The sequence goes on from NZ_JBGBPT010000098.1 coordinate 25,688, forward strand.
GCAGCCAGGCGTACTCGTCCTGCATCTCGCGGACCTTCTCCATGCGCGTGGTGTCGCGCTGGACGCCCGTGGGCATCTGCTGGAGCCGCCGGTCCGCCGCCACCAGGTAGCGCATCAGGTCCGGCAGTCGGCGCAGTCCCGTGAGCGTCACGAAGCCGGCCGGCATGAGGGCCGCCAGCTGCGTCTTGACGTCCTGGATGTTCGCGACCAGCGCCAGGCTGCCCGTGGCCTTCAGTCGGCGCTCACAGGCCTGCCAGGCGGCCAGCACCTGCTGCACCTGGCTCACCGTGCGCACGGTCGTGTCCACCAGGTCGGCGCGGACGGCCTCGTAGAGCCCCCGGAAGCCCGCCTCGTCCCACGCCGGGCCGCCGTGGTCGGCGATCAGCTTGTCGGTCGCCGCGGTCGCGCAGTCGTCGAAGAGCGCCTGGATGGAGCCGTGCGGGTTCCGGGACAGGGCCAGCTTCTGCTGGTTGCTCAGGTGGTCCGAGGCGAACTTCGCCGGGTTCACCGGGATGTTCAGCAGGATGAGCCGTCGGGTGCCCAGCCACATCGCCTGCTGCTGCTCGGCCTCGGTGTCGAAGAGCCGGACCGAGACGCTCGCGCCCTCGTCCACCAGCGCCGGGTAGGCCTTCACCGGCTGGCCGGCCCGGCGGGTCTCGAAGACCTTGGTCAGGGTGCCGATCGTCCAGTCGGTCAGCCCGGTGCGCTCCACCGACTCCCCGCCCGCCCGCTCGGCCGTGGCCGCGGCGGCCTGGGAGAGAGCCTGGCGGGCCTTCGGCTTCAGAGCGAGCCTCAGGGTCTCCAGGTCCTTGTCCTCGGCGAGGTTCTTGCGGCGCTCGTCGACGATCCGGAAGGTGATCTTCAGATGATCCGGGATCCGGGCGAGGTCGAAGTCCTCGGCCGAGACCGGGACACCGACCATCCGCTGGAGCTCGCGCGCCAGCGTGACCGGCAGCGGCTCCTGCAGGGGCACCGCCGTGTCCAGGAAGCGGCCGGCGTAGTTCGGCGCGGGTACGTAGTGCCGGCGGATCGGCTTGGGCAGCGAGCGGATCAGCTCGGTGACGACCTCCTCGCGCAGGCCCGGGATCTGCCAGTCGAAGCCCTCGTCGGTGACCTGGTTCAGCACCTGGAGCGGGATGTGGACGGTCACGCCGTCCGCGTCCGCGCCCGGTTCGAACTGGTAGGTCACCCGGAACTTCAGCTGCCCCTGCCGCCAGGAGTCCGGGTAGTCGGCCTTGGTGACCCCGGCCGCCTTCTCGGTCAGCAGCATCTCGCGCTCGAAGTCGAGGAGTTCGGGCTCCTCGCGCTTCTTGTGCTTCCACCACGAGTCGAAGTGCGCCCCGGAGACCACGTGGGCCGGGATCCGCTGGTCGTAGAAGTCGAAGAGCGTCTCGTCGTCGACCACGATGTCGCGGCGCCGGGCCCGGTTCTCCAGCTCCTCCACCTCGGTGAGGAGCTTGCGGTTGTCGGCGTAGAACTTGTGGTGGGTCCGCCAGTCGCCCTCGACGAGAGCGTTGCGGATGAACAGCTCGCGCGAGACCTCGGCGTCGATCCGACCGTAGTTGATCTTCCGCTGGGCCACGATCGGTACGCCGTACAGCGTGACCCTCTCGTACGCCATCACGGCCGCCTGGTCCTTCTCCCAGTGCGGCTCGCTGTACGTGCGCTTGACCAGGTGCTGCGCCAGCGGCTCCACCCACTCGGGCTCGACCTTGGCGTTCACCCGGGCCCACAGCCGCGAGGTCTCCACCAGCTCGGCCGACATCACGAACTTGGGCTGCTTCTTGAAGAGCGAGGAGCCCGGGAAGATCGCGAACTTGGCCGACCGCGCGCCCAGGTACTCGTTCTTGTCCGTGTCCTTGAGCCCGATGTGCGAGAGCAGACCCGCCAGCAGCGAGACGTGCACGACCTGCTCGGGGGCGTCGGCCTCGTTGACGTGGATGCCCATGCCCTTGGCGACCGTGCGCAGCTGGGAGTAGATGTCCTGCCACTCGCGGATCCGCAGGAAGTTGAGGTACTCCTGCTTGCACATCCGGCGGAACGAGGACGAGCCGCGCTCCTTCTGCTGCTCGCGCACGTAGCGCCACATGTTCAGGAACGAGAGGAAGTCGCTGGTCTCGTCCTTGAAGCGGGCGTGGTTCTGGTCGGCCTGGGTCTGCTTGTCCGAGGGCCGCTCGCGCGGGTCCTGGATGGACAGGGCCGCCGCGATGACCATGACCTCGCGGACGCAGTTGTTCTTGTCGGCCTCGATGACCATGCGGGCCAGCCGCGGGTCCACCGGGAGCTGCGAGAGCTGGCGGCCCATCGGGGTGAGCCGCTTCGACGGATCCTTCTCGGCCGGGTCCAGCGCGCCGAGCTCCTGGAGCAGCTGCACGCCGTCGCGGATGTTGCGGTGGTCCGGCGGGTCGATGAAGGGGAACTTCTCGATCTCGCCGAGGCCGGCCGCGGTCATCTGGAGGATGACGGAGGCCAGGTTCGTCCGCAGGATCTCGGCGTCGGTGAACTCGGGACGGGCGTCGAAGTCGGCCTCGGAGTACAGCCGGATGCAGATGCCGTCGCTGGTACGGCCGCAGCGGCCCTTGCGCTGGTTGGCGCTGGCCTGCGAGATCCGCTCGATCGGCAGGCGCTGGACCTTGGTGCGGTGGCTGTAGCGGGAGATCCGGGCGGTGCCCGGGTCGATCACGTACTTGATGCCGGGGACGGTCAGCGAGGTCTCGGCGACGTTGGTCGCGAGGACGATCCGGCGCCCGGTGTGCTGCTGGAAGACGCGGTGCTGCTCGGCGTGCGAGAGGCGTGCGTAGAGGGGGAGCACCTCGGTGAAGCGGAGGTTCCGTTTGTTCAGGGCGTCCGCCGTGTCGCGGATCTCCCGCTCGCCGGAGAGGAAGACCAGGACGTCGCCCGGTCCCTCGGACTGGAGCTCGTCCACGGCCTCGCAGATCGCGGTGATCTGGTCGCGGTCGGAATCCTCGGAGTCCTCCTCGAGGAGCGGCCGGTAGCGCACCTCCACCGGATAGGTGCGCCCGCTGACCTCGACGATCGGGGCTTCGCCGAAGTGCCGGGAGAAGCGCTCGGGGTCGATGGTGGCCGAGGTGATGACGACCTTGAGGTCGGGGCGCTTCGGCAGCAGCGTGGCCAGGTAGCCCAGCAGGAAGTCGATGTTCAGCGACCGCTCGTGGGCCTCGTCGATGATGATCGTGTCGTACGCGCGCAGCTCGCGGTCCGTCTGGATCTCGGCCAGCAGGATGCCGTCCGTCATCAGCTTCACGAAGGTCGCGTCCTGGTCCACCTGGTCGGTGAACCGGACCTTCCAGCCGACCGTCTGGCCGATCTCGGACTTCAGCTCCTCGGCGATCCGCTCCGCGACGGTGCGGGCGGCGATCCGGCGGGGCTGGGTGTGCCCGATCATGCCCCGGACACCGCGCCCCAGCTCCATACAGATCTTGGGGATCTGCGTGGTCTTGCCGGAGCCGGTCTCGCCGGCGACGATCACGACCTGGTGGTCGCGTATCGCCTCGGCGATCTCGTCCTTCTTCTGGCTGACGGGCAGGTTCTCGGGATACGTGACCTCCGGCATCCGCGAGGCACGGCCGGCCAGACGCTCGGCGGCCTTGGTGGCCTCCGCGGCGATCTCGTCGAGCACGGCCTGCTTGGCCTCGGGCTTGCGGATACGGCGGGCGCCTTCGAGGCGGCGGCCGAGGCGGTGCGCGTCACGGAGGGAGATCTCACCGAGAAGCGTCTGCAGGGCGGCGAAGGAAGTAGACATACCTGATCGAGGATCTCACCTGCGCCCTCCGGGTGGCGAACGCATTTGTCGGGTGGACCCGTACCATTTCGGGACGAGTCCGTCGGTCGTCCGTATGAGAGGCAGCCCACCTTGTCCCGCCCCCGCCTCTTCGGCTGCGCCGTGCTCGCGGTACTGGCGATGTTGCTGGGCTGCGCGGCCCCGGCGGTGGCGCTCGCCCCGACGACCCGAACGGCCCCGGCACCGGCCCCGGCCCCGGCTCCTGCCTCGGGCCCGGCAGCCGTCCCGGTGCCGGCCCCGGCCACCGGATCGGCCACCGGATCGGCCACCGGATCGGCCACGGCGTGGCCGCGGGAGGCCGTGTCCACCGACGGCGGCGGGCCCGCCTGCGCGCCGGCGGCTCCGGGGGACGGCGGCACGCCCGCCGTGCCCACGCGCGCCGCGGGTGAGCAGCACGCCCAGGTCCCGCCGGTCCGGGCGGCGCCCGAGGACGCCGGTCCGGCCGCGGCCGTCACCGTACGGACCCCCGTACCCGGCCCCGACCGCCCCGCCCCCGACCGGCTGCGGCTCTGTGTGATGCGGGTCTAGACGGACCGGTCCCCCGGTCCCGTCCCGCCCACCCGCAGCACTGGAGCACCCGCATGCCCTCTTCCCCGAAGTCCGCCGCCAAGAAGTCCGCCAAGAAGTCCTCCGCCAAGCCCCTGCTGATCTCCGCCGGGGTGGCCCTCGCCGCGATCACCCTCGGGCTCGTCTCCTGGCAGGCCACCGCCCCCGCCGGGACCGGCTCGGCCGGCTCCGCCGCCGTGGCCGCGCCCGGGACCGACCCGGCCGCCGAGCTCAAGGCACTGGCTCGCCGTGAGTCCGGTGACAAGCTCGCCGTCGGCCGCGCCGACGCGCCCGTCGTGCTCATCGAGTACTCCGACTTCAAGTGCGGATACTGCGGCAAGTTCGCCCGGGACACCGAGCCCGAACTGGTGAAGAAGTACGTGCAGGACGGCACCCTGCGCATCGAGTGGCGCAACTTCCCGATCTTCGGCGCCGAGTCCGAGGCCGCCGCCAAGGCCGCCTGGGCGGCCGGGCAGCAGGACCGTTTCGACGCCTTCCACGCGGCGGCCTACGCCGGCGGCTCGAAGGAGAAGGGCTTCGCCGAGCCCCGGCTCGTGGAGCTGGCCCGGGAGGCCGGGGTCCCGGACCTGGAGCGCTTCACGGCGGACATGGCCGGCGAGCAGGCCGCGGCGGCCCTGAAGAAGGACCAGGAGGAGGGCTACCGCATCGGTGTCACCTCCACCCCGTCCTTCCTGCTGAACGGCAGGCCCATCGCCGGTGCCCAGCCGCTCGACACCTTCACGGCGGCCATCGCCAAGGCGAAGGCCGAGGCGACGAAGCAGTGACCGACATCGGGTACCTGGCCGCCCTGCTGGGCGGCCTCCTCGCGCTGCTCAGCCCGTGCAGCGCGCTGCTGCTGCCGGCCTTCTTCGCGTACTCCATCGACTCCACCTCGCGGCTCCTGGCGCGCACCGGGATCTTCTACGCGGGCCTCGCGAGCACCCTCGTACCGCTCGGAGCGGCCGGCTCGTACGCCGGGCGGTTCTTCCACAGCAACCGCGACCAGCTCGTGCTGGCCGGCGGCTGGCTGATCATCGCGCTCGGCCTGGCGCAGATCCTGGGCCTCGGCTTCGCCCCGAAGCGGATCTCGGAGCTGTCGGGCCGGATCCGGCCGACCACCGCCCTGTCGGTGTACGCGCTCGGCGCGGTCTACGGACTGGCCGGGTTCTGCGCCGGCCCGATCCTGGGCAGCGTGCTGACGGTCGCGGCGGTCAGCGGCAGCCCCGTCTACGGCGGCGTCCTGCTCGCGGTCTACGCCCTGGGGATGGCCGTGCCGCTGTTCCTGCTGGCCCTGTTGTGGGAGCGGTTCGACCTGGGCCGGCGGCGTTGGCTGCGCGGGCGGGCCCTGCGCGTCGGCCGCTTCGAGCTGCACACCACCTCGCTGCTGTCCGGGCTGTTCTTCATCACCCTTGGCGTGCTGTTCCTCGCCTACGACGGGGCGAGCGCGCTGCCGGGGCTGCTGGACGTGGACGACTCGTTCGCCGTGGAGCAGTGGGTCGGTTCGGTGGCGGACGCGGTTCCGGACGGGGCGCTGCTCGCCCTGGTCGCCGCCGGGGCGGCGGCGGTCGGCGTCGTGCAGTGGCGGCGCCGGGAGCGGACGGCGGCACCCGGGGCGGAAGAGGCCGAAGGGGCCGAAGGGGAGTAACCACAGAAGGCCCCGTCCGATGGACGGGCCCTTCTTGATGGTGGCTGGGGCCGGGGTCGAACCGGCGACCTATCGCTTTTCAGGCGATCGCTCGTACCAACTGAGCTACCCAGCCACGAAACCGTTTCCGGCTTCAGCGATCCTGACGGGACTTGAACCCGCGACCTCCACCTTGACAGGGTGGCGAGCTAACCAACTGCTCCACAGGACCTTGCAGTGTGCGAGAACAAGTCTTGCACACGGTAATGCGTACCCCCAACGGGATTCGAACCCGTGCTACCGCCTTGAAAGGGCGGCGTCCTGGGCCACTAGACGATGAGGGCTAAAGGCCCGCCGGGCACTTCTCAGCGCGTCGGGGACGTGAGAAGCATATGGGATCCGGGGAGCTATCGCCAAAACGGTTTCCCCCGGAGCGACAATGGCCGGGTGCTGGAGATGACGCGCGAGGAGTTCGAAGAGCTCGTCGCAGAGGCCCTGGACCGGATTCCGCCGGAGCTGACGCGGCTGATGGACAACGTGGCGGTGTTCGTCGAGGACGAACCACCCGCCGACGACCCGGAGCTGCTCGGTCTGTACGAGGGGACTCCGCTGACGGACCGCGGCGAGTGGTACGCCGGGGTGCTGCCGGACCGGATCACCATCTACCGCAATCCCACGTTGCGCATGTGCGAGGACCGGGAGAGCGTGGTCGCCGAGACGGAGGTCACCGTGGTCCATGAGATCGCCCATCACTTCGGGATCGACGACGACCGGCTGCACGCGCTGGGCTACGGGTGACCCGGCCGGGTCCGGAGCCGGTTCCCGACGGGCCGGTGGAGGCGATCGATCCGGACGTCGACCTGCACGTACCCGCGCAGCGCGCCGAGCCGCAGGGCCGGGTGCTCGCGGCGGTGGCGGCGGGCGGCGCGGCCGGGGGCGCGGCGCGGTACGGGATCTCCCTGCTGTGGCCGGCCGCGCCGGGGGCCTTCCCGTGGGCGACCCTGTGGATCAACGCCTCCGGCAGTGCGCTGATCGGCGTACTCATGGTGCTGATCAGCGAGGGCGGCCGGACGCCGCCGCATCCGCTGCTGAGGCCCTTCGTCGGGGTCGGCGTGCTCGGCGGCTTCACCACCTTCTCCACCTACGCGGTGGACTTCTCGCGGCTCCTGGACGAGGGGGAGACGGGGACCGCCCTGGCCTACGGCGGGTTCACGGTGGTGGCGGCGCTCGGCGCGGTGTGGGCGGCGGCCTCGGTGACGCGGCTCGCGCTCCGCGGGCGCGGCCCCGGACCCGGCCGCGTTCCGCGGTGAACTGGCTGCTCGTGGTGGCGGGCGCGGCCGTCGGCGCGCCGCTGCGCTACCTGCTGGACCGCGCGGTGCAGGCACGGCTGGACGGCCCGGACGCCGTCTTCCCCTGGGGCACCTTCGTGGTCAACGCGACCGCCTGCCTGGTCCTCGGGACGCTGGCCGGGGCGGCGCTCGCGGGGGCCGCCTCCTCGCGGTTGCAGTTGCTGCTCGGGGCCGGGCTGTGCGGGGCGTTGAGCACGTACTCGACGTTCTCGTACGAGACGCTGCGGCTGGCCGAGCGCGGCCGGGGGTTCCTGGCCGCGGCGAACGTGGTGATGTCGGTGCTGGTCGGGCTGGGCGCGGTGCACCTCGGCTCGCGGGTGGCGCGGCAGCTCCTCGGCTGAGTTCTCCCGCGAGGTTCGGGCCAGGGGTTCGGCCGAGGGCGTGTCCCTTGTGGGTCAAAGGGAGTTGGGCACATTGACCCGCTCATGCGGAAAGTTCACCCTCAGGCTCCGGAGGTGCCCCCGTGCGCCAGTTGTCCGCTTCCCTCCGACTGGCCGTCACCGCGCTCGCGGTCGCGGCGACGGCCGGCTGCATGAGCGTCGGTGAGGACGCGGCGAAGCCCGGGCCGGCCGCTTCGGGGGACCGCCGCAGCGGTGCCGAGGCGGGCGCGGGGACCGTCTCGGGGCGGGGCTCCGGGGTCCACGGAAACGGGCACGGCACGAAGGACGGTACGGGGAGCCAGGGCGGCAGGTCCAAGGAGGACGGCAAGGCCTCCGGTGCGACCGGGGCCTCGCCGAGCGAGGGCGCGCCGAGCGCGCGGCCGGGGGTGCCCGCGCCGTCGGCCGGGCCGGGTGGCGGGGCGGGC
>NZ_JBGBPT010000099.1:0-32164 GCF_041106355.1 Streptomyces sp. BF23-19
CGACCGCCGGTGGGCGCCGCGCGGGGCGACAGGCCGGACCGCCGCTCGGGCCACCGGCCGGCCCACCGGCCGGGAGCCCGGCCGCGGATCCGGAGCAGTCCCCGCACGTCGACCCCGCACGGGCCCCGGCACCCTCGTACCGCCCGGCGCGGGCAAGGGCGCCGGGGCCCTGTCGTATCCAGGTCAGCCCTACCCTTGGACCTATGAACACGAAGCGCGGAGCCACCGGCAGGGGCCGGGTCGCAGGTCTGCCGGACTGGGACCGCTGCGCGGTCATGGGCGTCGTCAACGTCACCCCCGACTCCTTCTCCGACGGCGGTCGCTGGTTCGACACCACCGCCGCGGTCAAGCGTGGCCTCGACCTCGTCGAGCACGGCGCCGACCTCGTCGACGTCGGCGGCGAGTCCACCCGCCCCGGTGCCTCCCGCGTCGACGAGGAGGAGGAGCTGCGCCGGGTCGTTCCCGTGGTGCGGGGCCTGGCCTCCGAAGGCGTCACCGTCTCCGTCGACACCATGCGCGCCGTCGTCGCCGCCCGGGCCGTCGAAGCCGGCGCGGCCCTGGTCAACGACGTCAGCGGCGGCCTCGCCGACCCCGGGATGATTCCGGCCGTCGCCGCCGCCGAGGTGCCGTTCGTGGTGATGCACTGGCGCGGCTTCAGCGCCGGCATGAACAGCCTCGCCGTCTACGAGGACGTGGTCGGCGAGGTCACCGCCGAGCTGCGGGCCCGGATCGACGCGGTCGTGGCCGGCGGGATCGCCCCCGAGCGGATCGTCGTCGACCCCGGGCTGGGCTTCGCCAAGAACGCCGAGCACGACCTGGCCCTCGTGGCCCACCTGCCCGAGCTGCGCGCGCTCGGCTTCCCGCTGCTGGTCGCCGCGTCGAGGAAGCGTTTCCTCGGCCGGGTCCTGGCCGGCGGCGCCGACACCACCCCGCCGCCCGCCCGCGAACGGGACGCCGCCACGGCCGCCGTCTCCGCGATCGCCGCCCACCAGGGCGCCTGGGCCGTGCGGGTGCACGAGGTACGGGCGACCGCGGACGCCGTACGGGTGGCCCGCGCCGTCGAAGGGGCACTCTGATCCTCACCCACCGACAAGGAGCACCGTGAGCAGAACCGACATCGAGGCGGTCGAAGAGGTCAACACGGCCTTCTACGAGGCAATGGAGCGGGGGGACTTCGACTCACTGTCGGCGCTCTGGCTGGAGGACGAGATCTCCTGCGTCCACCCCGGCTGGCCGGTGCTCTCGGGCCGTGGCGAGGTCCTGCGCTCGTACGCGCTGATCATGTCGCACACCGACTACATCCAGTTCTTCCTCACCGACACCAAAGTGGCCGTAATAGGTGATACCGCCCTGGTGACGTGTACGGAGAACATCCTCAGCGGCGGCCCCGCCGAGGACGGCGGGGAACTCGGCCCGCTCGTCGGTCAGCTCGTCGTCGCGACGAATGTGTTCCGACGCACATCCGAGGGCTGGCGGCTCTGGTCCCACCACGGTTCTCCCGTCCTCACGGAGTCCGACGACGACGAGGACGAGGACGCCTCCTGACCCCTCCGGCGGGATCCGGAGTATTTCGCAGGTAAATTCGAAGACGGACGACGCCGACCGCACTCGGCGCAGCCATGGCCCTGGGGAGTCCCGGGACCGGAAGCACCTACGAAAGCAGGAGTGATTCGCGTGGATCGTGTCGCGCTGCGCGGCCTCAAGGCTCGCGGGCACCACGGCGTCTTCCCCCGGGAACGCGAGGAAGGCCAGACCTTCATCGTCGACCTCGTGCTGCACCTCGACACCCGCCCCGCGGCGGCCGGAGACGACCTGGCTAAGACCGTGCATTACGGGGTAGTCGCCGAGGAAGTCGTCGACGTGGTCCAGGGTGAGCCCGTCGACCTCATCGAAACCCTGGCCGAGCGGATCGCCCAGCAGTGCCTCAAGCACGAAGCGGTGGCGCAGGTGGAGGTCGTCGTCCACAAGCCGGACGCGCCCATCACCGTCCCCTTCGACGACGTGACCATCACGATCACCCGGAGCCGCGCATGAACAACGCACTGAACGCTCAGAGCGACCCCACCGTCCAGCCCGTACCCGCCTCCGTCGTCGAGACGGTCGACGCGGCGGACGTGACCCTGTCCAACCCCAAATGGGCCGTGATCGCGCTCGGTGCGAACCTCGGCAACCGGCTGGAGACCCTGCAGGGCGCCATCGACGCCCTCGGCGACACCCCCGGCATGCGGGTCAAGGCCGTCTCCCCCGTCTACGAGACCGAGCCGTGGGGCGTCGAGCCCGGCTCGCAGCCCTCGTACCTCAACGCGGTCGTCGCCGTGAAGACCACCCTGCCGCCGTCCTCGCTCCTGGAGCGCGCGCACGCCGTCGAGGAGGCGTTCGACCGCGTCCGCGAGGAGCGCTGGGGCCCGCGCACGATCGACGTGGACATCGTCGCGTACGCCGACCGCGTCTCCGACGACCCGGTCCTCACCCTCCCGCACCCGCGCGCCCACCAGCGTGCCTTCGTGCTGGCCCCCTGGCACGACATCGACCCGGAGGCCCAGATCCCGGGCCGCGGCCCGGTCACCGCGCTGCTGGCCGAAATCGGCCTGGTCGGCGTGACGCCGCGCCCCGACCTGGAACTCCACCTCCCCGAGTAGTCGTTAGCCTGTTCACGGCTACTCGCTGAAAGTGGGGAACAGGCAAGTGAAGCAACTGAGGCCGGCGGTCCTGGCGGGCATCTTCGTGGTCGCCGGGATCCTGTCCTGGGCGGGCGCGCGCCTGTGGAACGCCTACGGCACCCTGCCGGGCGTTCCGCTGGCCGCGCCGATCGTCCTGGGCGTCATCGCGGCGGTGCTGCTGGCCACGGCCCTGTCCATGCGGGCCCGCCTCAAGGCCCAGCGTGAGCGCCGCCCGGGCGCCAAGGGCGTGGAGCCGCTGATGGCGGCCCGCGCGGTGGTCTTCGGGCAGGCCAGTGCCCTCGTGGCGGCGCTGGTGGCGGGCATGTACGGCGGTGTGGGCGTCTTCCTGCTGACCGACGCCCTCGACGTCCCCGCCCGCCGCGACCAGGCCTGGTACGCCGGCTTCTCGGTCCTGGCGGGTGTGGCGGTCATCGCCGCGGCCCTCTTCCTGGAGCACGTCCTGAAGCTCCCGGAGGACGAGGACCCGACCAAGGCCCCGGCCAAGGCCTAGCCCGGGGCCCGGGGCCTGGGCCCCGGGGCGGACCGGCCTACATGGGGTGGACGTGCCCCAACCACTCCCACAGCCTGCGGCCGCCCGGCCCGTTGTCCTCCCAGTCGCAGAACTGAAGGTCCGCGAGGGCCCCGTCGGCCGCGAAGAGGCTCACCTCGCCGTCGTAGCCACCGTCGGCGCCACAGAGGGAAGCCCCCGCGACGACGGCCATCCGCCTGTCCATCGGCACCGCCACCACGGCTTCCGTGTCCACGCGCAGATACACGCACGGACACGCGCAGTCGCTCGCGTGCATCCGGGTGTGCGGGATCTGGTCCCGGAAGCGCCGTTGGCCGTCCGGCTCCCCCGCCAGCAGCAGCTCCAAGGTCCGCCGGACGTCCTCGCTCAGCGGCTCCCAGCCGTCCCGCCCCGTCACCGGCTCAGCGGGCCATGATCAGGCTCATGGCCTCGTTACGGGTGGCGGGGTCGCGGAGCTGGCCGCGGACCGCCGAGGTGATGGTCTTCGCGCCGGGCTTGCGGACCCCGCGCATGGTCATGCACATGTGCTCGCACTCGATGACCACGATCACCCCGCGCGGGTCCAGGATCTCCATCAGGGAGTCCGCGATCTGCGTGGTCAGCCGCTCCTGCACCTGCGGACGGCGGGCGAACACGTCCACGAGGCGGGCCAGCTTCGACAGACCGGTGATCTTGCCGTCGGTGGACGGGATGTAGCCCACGTGGGCCACGCCGTGGAACGGAACCAGGTGGTGCTCACAGCTCGACATGACCTCGATGTCCTTCACCAGGACCATCTCGTCGTGGCCCAGGTCGAACGTCGTCGTCAGGACCTCTTCGGGCTTCTGGTACAGCCCGGCGAATATCTCCCGGTACGACCGCGCCACGCGCGCCGGGGTCTCCAGGAGGCCCTCACGGTCCGGGTCCTCGCCGACCGCGATCAGGAGCTCACGGACCGCCGCCTCGGCGCGCTTCTCGTCGAACACGCCGATCGTGCCCTCGTCACCGGTCAAGGTCACTGGGTCGGTCATTTCATCCTCGTTCCTGTCCGCACACGCGGTCGTACAAATGGGCCGCGCCCCCCAGGCTAGAACCTGGGGGGCGCGGCTTCCATTCCGGGTGGGTCGAGCCGCCGGTTACTCGGGGCGGTCCTCCGGAGCCACTTCGATGCCCTTCTCCGTGGAGACCGGCAGGGAGGTGGCCGACGTGCCGTTCGCCGAGTTCGTCAGCTGGAGCTCCTTGGGAGAGAGCACCGGCGGACGGGTGGAGGGGGTGCGGCGGGAGGAGCCGGTCCACGCGGGACGGGCCGGACGCTTCACGATCGTCGAGAAGATCTCGGCGATCTGCTCCTTGTTCAGCGTCTCCTTCTCCAGCAGCGCGAGGACCAGGTTGTCGAGGACGTCGCGGTTCTCGACCAGGATCTCCCAGGCCTCGTTGTGCGCGGTCTCGATGAGCTTCTTGACCTCTTCGTCGACCAGCGCCGCGACCTCTTCCGAGTAGTCCCGCGGGTGCGACATCTCGCGGCCCAGGAACGGCTCGGTGTTGTCGCCGCCGAACTTGATCGCACCGAGACGCTCGGTCATGCCGTACTGCGTGACCATGGCCCGCGCCGTGGCGGTGGCCTTCTCGATGTCGTTCGCCGCGCCGGTGGTCGGGTCGTGGAAGACCAGCTCCTCCGCCGCGCGCCCGCCCAGCATGTACGCCAGCTGGTCGAGCATCTCGTTGCGCGTGGTCGAGTACTTGTCCTCGTCGGGCAGGACCATGGTGTAACCCAGGGCCCGACCACGGGACAGGATCGTGATCTTGTGGACCGGGTCGGAGTTCGGGGAGGCCGCCGCGACCAGGGCGTGTCCGCCCTCGTGGTACGCGGTGATCTTCTTCTCCCGGTCCGACATGATCCGGGTCCGCTTCTGCGGACCCGCCACGACCCGGTCGATCGCCTCGTCCAGCGCGTGGTTGTCGACCAGCTTCTTGTCCGAGCGGGCCGTGAGCAGCGCGGCCTCGTTCAGGACGTTGGAGAGATCGGCACCGGTGAAGCCGGGCGTGCGACGGGCGACCGCGCCCAGGTCGACGTCCGGGGCGACCGGCTTGCCCTTCTGGTGGACCTTGAGGATCTCCAGACGGCCCTGCATGTCCGGACGGTCGACCGCGATCTGCCGGTCGAAGCGGCCCGGGCGCAGCAGCGCCGGGTCGAGGATGTCCGGACGGTTCGTGGCGGCGATCAGGATGACGCCGCCCTTCACGTCGAAGCCGTCCATCTCGACCAGCAGCTGGTTGAGGGTCTGCTCGCGCTCGTCGTGACCGCCGCCGAGACCCGCACCGCGGTGCCGGCCGACGGCGTCGATCTCGTCGACGAAGACGATCGCCGGAGCGTTGGCCTTGGCCTGTTCGAACAGGTCACGGACACGCGAGGCACCGACACCGACGAACATCTCGACGAAGTCGGAACCGGAGATCGAGTAGAAGGGGACGCCGGCCTCGCCCGCGACGGCACGCGCCAGCAGGGTCTTGCCGGTGCCGGGCGGGCCGTACAGCAGCACACCCTTGGGGATCTTGGCGCCGACGGCCTGGAACTTCGCCGGCTCCTGGAGGAACTCCTTGATCTCGTGGAGTTCCTCGACGGCCTCGTCCGCGCCCGCGACATCGGCGAACGTGGTCTTCGGGGTGTCCTTGGTGATGAGCTTGGCCTTGGACTTCCCGAAGTTCATGACTCGGGAGCCGCCGCCCTGCATCTGGTTCATCAGGAACAGGAAGACAACGACGATGAGCACGAAGGGCAGGAGCGAGAGCAGCACGCTCAGGAACGGGCTGGTCTTGTCCGGAGTGACGGAGTACCCGTCCGGGATCTGACCGGCGTCGTACTTGGTCTGGAGGCTCTGGGCGAGCTGGACGCCCTGATCCCCGATGTAGTTGGCCTGGAACTTGGTGCCGTCGTGCTTGCCGAGCTTCTCGCCTTGCTTGAGCTCGATCTTGATCATCTGGCTGTCGCCGGTGGTCAGCTTGGCTGTCTCCACCTGGCCAGTGTTGATCGCCTTGATGACCTCGCTGGTGTCCACCGACTTGTAGCCGCCGCCGGAGCCGACGACATTCATCAACACGACCACGGCGAGGACGGCCAGCACGATCCACATGACCGGCCCACGGAAGTATCGCTTCACGTCCATCCATACGGGACGCCAGGCGTCCCGTCCCTCCTGCCCGTAGGTAAATGCTGCTGTGAGTAAAGACTGTTCTTCGGAATGTACCCCTGAATTGTCACCCGCGGCCCTGTGGGACGGCTGACAGACCCGCCTTCCCCTGCTTCAACGGCGGGAATCGCCCCCAGGTTCCCCACAGGCTCGGCGGGGTTCCCGGGGACGGGAGCGGAAGCCGGAGTGGATCAGCCGCCGTAGACGTGCGGGGCGAGCGTGCCGACGAACGGCAGGTTGCGGTACTTCTCCGCGTAGTCCAGGCCGTAGCCCACGACGAACTCGTTGGGGATGTCGAAGCCGACCCACTTCACGTCGATCGCGACCTTCGCGGCCTCGGGCTTGCGCAGCAGCGTGACGACCTCCAGGGAGGCCGGCTGGCGGGAGCCCAGGTTCGACAGCAGCCAGGACAGCGTCAGGCCCGAGTCGATGATGTCCTCGACGATCAGGACGTGCTTGTCCTTGATGTCGGTGTCCAGGTCCTTGAGGATCCGCACCACACCGGAGGACTGGGTCCCGGCGCCGTACGAGGACACCGCCATCCAGTCCATGGTGAGCGGGGTGGACAAGGCACGCGCCAGGTCCGCCATCACCATCACGGCGCCCTTGAGCACACCGACGATGAGCAGGTCCTTGCCCGCGTACTCCGCGTCGATCTTCGCGGCCAGCTCGGCCAGCTTCGCGTCGATCTCTTCCTTGGTGATGAGCACCGACTGGAGGTCGTTGCCCATGTCCTTCTCGTCCACCCGCATCACTTTCGTTGTCGGCCGGGGCTCCGGGGGGCGACCCCGGAGGACTCAGCCGTGTTTCAGCACCAATCAGCCCTGCCGGATGACAAGTCTGCCACCCTGCCGCTGGGCCTCGACCCGGCCGGGCAGGTTGATGGCGCCCTGACCCCGCCATCCGGTGATGAGGCGGTCGACTTCTTCGATGTGGCGGGCGAAGAGAGAGCCCGCGGGAGACCCCGCCGCGACGACGGCCCTGCGCAGCACGCGGCGGCGGACGGCCGGGGGCAGGGCGTAGAGCTTGGCGCACTCCAGGCGGCCGTCCGCGTCGCGCACGCCGGTCTCCGCCTCGGCGGCCCAGGCGTCCAGGGCGTCGGCGTCGTCGCGGGAGAGCTGCGCGGTGCGGGCGAGCGCCTCGACGACTCCCTTGCCGAGCGCCTTCTCGAGGGCGGGCAGCCCCTCGTGGCGCAGCCGGGAGCGGGTGTAGGCGGGGTCGATGTTGTGCGGGTCGTCCCAGACGGGGAGGGACTGGACCATGCAGGCCTTGCGGGCGGTCTGCCGGTCGACCTGGAGGAAGGGGCGGCGGTAGCGGTTGGTACGGCCGGCGGACCCGCCGGAGACCTCGGGCATGCCGGAGAGCGAGCGGATGCCGGAGCCGCGGGCCAGGCCCAGCAGGACGGTTTCGGCTTGATCGTCCCGGGTGTGGCCGAGCAGCACGGCGGCGGCGCCCAGTCGGTCCGCGGCCTCGTCCAGGGCCCCGTAGCGGGCGTCGCGGGCGGCGGCCTCGGGTCCGCCGTCGCGGCCGACGCGCACGGCGACGGACTCCACCGGGTCGAGGCGGAGTGCGGTCATGCGGGTGACGACCTCGGCGGCGCGCAGGTCGGAGCCGGGCTGCAGTCCGTGGTCGACGGTGATGCCGCCGGCCCGGATGCCGAGCTTGGGGGCCTCGAAGGCGAGGGCGGAGGCGAGCGCCATGGAGTCGGCGCCGCCGGAGCAGGCGACGAGGACGAGCGGCAGGGAGCCCCCGGCGCGGCGGGGGGCGGCGGGGCTGCCTGTGTGGTCGGTGAGATCGGTGAGGACGTCGTGGAGTACGCGGCGGACCGCCAGGCGTATCGCCGCGACCGCAGGATGGGGACCCATGTCCGGTGCCCTTCGATGGAGTTCGGATGCCTCGGAGGCGTTGGGGTGGTGTGCTGAGGTGCTGCTGCCCGGCTGCCCCCGCGGAACGGGAGGATGTCACTCAGAGTGCGTCGATGGTGACAGAACCGAGCCGTTCCCTGAGCATCGCACGCCCTTCCACGGCCCACGGTCCCTCGGATGGGTGACGCTGCTTCCCCCAGTGAGACATGTTTACGCCCCTTGAGTCACTCCGCTTCGCTCGGTTCGCTCCCCTTGCGGTGCACGCGTGCGACCCAGTCGGCGGGGCTGGCGATCTCGGCCTTGGTCGGCAGTGTGTTCGGGGAGGTCCACACCCGGTTGAAGCCGTCCATGCCGACCTGGCCGACGACGGCGCGGACGAAGCGCTCGCCGTCGCGGTACTGGCGCAGCTTGGCGTCGAGGCCCAGCAGTTTGCGCAGGGCGGCGTCGAGACGGCCGGCGCCGCTGGCCCGGCGCTGCTGGAACTTCTCCCGGATCTCGGCGACGGAGGGCACCACCTGCGGGCCGACCCCGTCCATCACGAAGTCGGCGTGGCCTTCCAGCAGGGACATGACGGCGGTCAGCCGACCCAGGATCTCCCGCTGCTCCGGGGTCTGGACGAGCTCCACGAGGGAACGTCCCTCGTCACCGTGCTCGGCGTCGGGGCGGGCGCCCACGAAGGACTGGGCGGCCTCGCGGATGCGTTCCAGGACGGTGGACGGGTCGACCTCGGTGGCGCCGAGAAACGTCTGGATTTCGCCTTCGAGGTGCTCGCGCAGCCACGGGACGGCCGTGAACTGTGTACGGTGCGTCTCCTCGTGCAGGCAGACCCAGAGCCGGAAGTCGTGGGGGTGCACCTCCAGCTCGCGCTCGACGTGCACGATGTTGGGCGCGACGAGCAGCAGCCGGCCCCCGCCGGCGCCGGGCAGGTCCCGGGTGACCGGTGCGAAGGTCTCGTACTGGCCCAGGACCCGCGAGGCCAGGAAGCTCAGCAGCATCCCCAGTTCGACGCCGGTGACCTTGCCGCCGACCGCGCCGAGGACGGCTCCGCCGGTGGCGCCCGCGCGGCGGTCCTGCATCTTGCCGAGGAGCGGCTGGAGCAGTTCGCGGAATCCGGCGACGTTGGCCTTGACCCAGCCGGCCCGGTCGACGACCAGGACGGGCGTGTCGGGGACGGCCGACCCCTCGGGGATCATCCGGGTGAACTCGCGCACGTGCCGTTCCGAGGTCCTGGCGTGCCGCCGCAGCTCGGCGACGACGGCCCGCGCCTCGTCCCGGGTGACCTCCGGGCCGGGTCGTACCAGTCGGGTCGCGGTCGCCACCGCGAGGTTCCAGTCGACCATCTCCACACCACCGATGCTCGTCATGCGTCAACCGTACGTGGACCGGCCCTCCTACGGACCCCCTACGAAGCGGTCGCCACGGCCGCGGCCAGCTTGTCGAGGGCCTTCTCCGCGCCCTCGGAGCCGGGGCTGTTCGCCGTGAGGAAGGCGAAGGCGAGGAGTCGGCCGGAGGAGTCGACGACCGTGCCGGAGAGGGAGTTCACCCCGGTCAGGGTGCCGGTCTTGGCGCGGAGCAGGCCGGCGGCCGGGGAACTGCCGGAGTTGCGGGCCTTCAGGGTTCCGGTGAAACCGGCGACGGGCAGGCCGGTGAGGACCGGGCGCAGCTCGGGGCGCCCGGGGTCGGCGGCCTTGGTGAGGAGCCCGGTCAGCAGCCCGGCGCTGACCTTGTCGGCGCGGTTCAGACCGCTGCCGTCGGCGAAGCGGGAGCCGGCGGTGTCGATGCCGAGGGCGGTGAGCCGGTCGGTGACGGCCTTCTCGGCGCCCTCGAAGCTCGCGGGCCGGCCGGAGGCGAGGGCGGTCTGCCGGGCGAGGGCCTCGGCGATGTCGTTGTCGCTGTTGGTCAGCATCCGCTCGACGAGCCCGGCGATCGGGGTGGAGAGGGTGACGGCCAGCGGCTGGACGCCGGCGGCGGCCTCGGCCTTCGCCGGTTCGCCGGTGACCTTGATGCCGCGTTCGGCCAGCAGGGCGCGGAAGGCCCGGGCGGCGTCACGGGAGGGGTCCTCGGCGCGGTCCACGGGCCCGGAGGTGGAGTCGTCGGGGCGGCCCTCGTCAGCCGTCAGGGCGGTCACCGGAGCGATGTTGGGGTTGCCGCCGATCGGGTGGCGGACGGGGCCGGTGTAGAGGCTGTCGTCGTATCCGAGGGTCACGGTGTCGGTGCCGGCGGCCTTGAGCGCCTGCGCGGTGTCACCGGCGAGGGCGACGAGGCTGCCGCCGGATCCGGCGGGGCTCTTCTTCTTCGCCGTGAGCGAGGGGTCGCCGCCGCCGACCAGGACGATCTGTCCGGGGGCGGCGCCGGGCGTGACGGTGGTCCTGATCCGGTGCTCGGGCCCGAGGGCGGCCAGCACGGCCGCGGCGGTGGCGATCTTGACGGTGGAGGCGGGGGTCATCGCGTCCCGGGCCCCGGACTCGTAGAGGACCTGCCCGGTGGCGGTGTCGACGACGGACGCGGTACGGACGGTGCCGAGCGCGGGATCGGCGAGCAGCGGCTTCAGCGCGGCGCCGAGGCCCCCGGCGGAGGCGGGCTCGGCGGGGGCGCTCTGTGCGCGCGGGGCGCCGGGGCCGATCGCGCCGAGCACCCCGGGGGCGCTCGGCGCGGCTTCGGGCAGGGCTCCGGAACCGGGTCCTCCACCGTGATCTGCGCCACCCGTGCGGTCCCAGGAGGCGGCTCTGTCCCGCTCGGCCTTACGCTGGCCGGAGTCCCAAGGACCGGCCGCGGTCACCGCTGCCACCGACAGGGCGAGGCCGGCGACGGCCGACCCTGCGATGAGCTGCCAGGTCTTGACCAATGGCACCTCGGACCAGCCCCTTTCGCGATCACACATATGCGTGAGGGACACTTAACCACTGCGTCTTGCCGCGAGCATGGCACCCCACCCGGCAGGGCTGGGACGGACGCGCACGCAGATCGATCGACGCAGTCCCGAAGCAATGCAGCTGATCATGGAGGAGCAGGACGTGGAGTTCGACGTCACCATCGAGATCCCCAAGGGTTCGCGGAACAAGTACGAGGTGGACCACGAGACCGGCCGGATCCGTCTGGACCGTCGCCTCTTCACCTCGACCAGCTACCCGGCCGACTACGGCTTCGTCGAGAACACCCTCGGCGAGGACGGCGACCCGCTGGACGCGCTGGTCATCCTTGACGAGCCGACCTTCCCGGGCTGCCTGATCAAGTGCCGCGCCATCGGCATGTTCCGCATGACGGACGAGGCGGGCGGCGACGACAAGCTGCTGTGCGTGCCGGCCTCGGACCCGCGTGTCGAGCACCTGCGCGACATCCACCACGTCTCCGAGTTCGACCGCCTGGAGATCCAGCACTTCTTCGAGGTCTACAAGGACCTGGAGCCGGGCAAGTCCGTCGAGGGCGCGAACTGGGTCGGCCGCACCGAGGCCGAGGCCGAGATCGAGGCCTCGTACAAGCGCCTGGAGGCGCAGGGCGGCCACCACTGAGCTCGCGCTCAGCGGTGATGGGCCGGGGTGCTCCCCCGCGCCTCTCCTGACATGGCGGGCGGTATCCCTCGGGGATGCCGCCCGCTGTCGCGTTCCCGGGCCGCTGCGGCGGGCGCCTGCGGGTATGCGGTGGCTGTGGGGCGGGTGCGCGCCGGCGGTACGGCGGGTAGGCGCTGGGTGTGCGGCGGGCGTGCGCTGGGTGTGCGGCGGGAGGAAACGATTCCGCATACTGATACCCCGGGTGATCACGGACTGGAGGACGCGTGGCGGAGGCCGACGGGGCAGAGGACAGGAAGCCCCAGTCCGACGAGGCGCACAGCGCCTTCACGCCGCCGCCCGGCATGGAGCCGGACGTCTTCGAGGAGGACCAGCCCACCTCGGAATTCGCCCGTCCGGCGGGCGCCGATCCGGTGGCGCCCGAGCCCGAGGGGTCGGCCTTCGCCGCCCCGGCCACCTACCGGGCCGCGCAGTCCCCGCCCGCCTACACCCCCGGCCAGGGCTTCCCCGTCGCGCAGATGAAGGAATCGCCCTGGCAGGACCGCATGCGCACGATGCTGCGCATGCCGGTCGACGTGCGCCCCGTACCGGAGCTCGTGCAGCGCCACAGCGAGACCGGGCCCGCCGTGGGCCGCGTGCTCGACCTGACCCTGCGCATCGGCGAGCTGCTGCTCGCGGGCGGTGAGGGCGCCGAGGACGTCGAGGCCGCGATGTTCGCGGTGGCCCGCTCCTATGGGCTGGACCGCTGCGAGCCGACCGTCACGTTCACCATGCTGTCGATCACCCACCACCCCTCGCTGGTGGGCGACCCGGTCTCGGCCAGCCGGACCGTGCGCCGCCGCGGCACCGACTACAACCGGCTCGCGGCCGTGTTCCGGCTCGTGGACGACATCAGCGCCCACGAGATCGACGTGACGCTGGAGGAGGCCTACCGACGCCTCGCCGAGATCCGCCGCAACCGGCACCCGTACCCCGGCTGGATGCTCACGGCCTCCGCCGGACTGCTCGCCGGGGCCGCCTCCACCCTGGTCGGCGGCGGGGTCCTCGTCTTCTTCGCCGCCGCGATCGGCGCGGTCCTCGGCGACCGCCTGGCCTGGCTGTGCGCCGGGCGCGGACTGCCCGAGTTCTACCAGTTCGTGGTCGCCGCGATGCCGCCGGCCGCCCTCGGGGTCGCGCTCAACATGACGGGGATCGACGTCAAGGCCTCCGCCGTGATCACCGGTGGGCTGTTCGCGCTGCTGCCGGGACGGGCCGTGGTCGCGGCCGTGCAGGACGGTCTGACCGGCTACTACATCACCGCGTCGGCCCGCCTGCTGGAGGTCATGTACCTCTTCATCGGCATCATCATGGGCGTGCTGGTGGTGCTCTACGTGGGCCTGCAGTTCGACGCCTCGCCGCGGCCGGAGGAGGTCCTCCAGATCCAGCAACGGCCGCTGATCCAGATCGCCGCCTCGATGGTGCTGGTGTTCACCTTCGCGATCCTGCTCCAGCAGGAACGCTCCACCGTGTTGATCGTGACGCTGAACGGCGCGGTCGCCTGGGTCACCTTCGGGGCCCTGCACTACGCGGGGGGCATCCCGCCCGTCCCGTCCACGGCCATCGCGGCCGGGCTGGTGGGCCTCTTCGGGCAGCTCTTCTCCCGCTACCGCTTCGCCTCCGCCCTGCCGTACGTGACGGCCGCCATCGGCCCGCTGCTGCCCGGCTCGGCGGTGTACTACGGGCTGCTGCTGATCGCCGAGAACCGGCTGAACGAGGGCCTGGGCTCGCTGGTGAACGCCGCGGCCATCGCGCTGGCCATCGCGATCGGGGTCAACCTCGGCTCGGAGGCCTCGCGGCTGTTCATGCGCATCCCGGGGGCCACGAGCGCCGCCAAGCGCCGCGCGGCGAAGCGGACCCGCGGCTTCTGAGCGCCGCCGCCGCCCGTACGGGCACCCGTACACGGCCTCGTACGGGCACACGTACGCCCCGGGGCCTCAGGTAAGCCTCCGGGGCGGTACGGGCGTACGGGGTGCTGCGGGCGGGCCTCAGCGCTTGGCGTGGCGGCCGCGCGCGCCCGGGGCCTGGGGGGCGGAGCCGTCGGCCGCGGCCTCGGCCGCCTCGGCGCCGCCGTTCGCCTTGTTCTCCTTGCGGGCCTTCAGCACCTCGAAGACCACCGGGATGACCGAGATGAGGACGATGCCGACCAGGATCGGCTCGACGTTCGTCTTGATGAACTCGATCTGCCCGAGCCAGTAGCCGGCGAGCGTGACGCCCGCGCCCCAGCCGATGCCGCCGATGACGTTGTACGTCAGGAAGGTGCGGTACTTCATCGAGCCGGCGCCCGCGACCATCGGGGCGAAAGTGCGGATGATCGGCACGAAGCGGGCCAGCACGATGGCCTTCGGGCCGTGCTTGTCCATGAACTCGTGCGCCTTGTCCAGGTTCTCCCGCTTGAAGAGCTTGGACTTCGGCCGGTTGAAGATCTTCGGCCCGAAGAACTTGCCGATCATGTAGCCGACCTGGTCACCGATGATCGCGGCGGCCACGATCAGGGTGCACACCAGCCACAGCGGCTGCTTGATGTACTGCCCGTCCGCGACCAGCAGGCCCGCCGTGAAGAGCAGGGAGTCACCCGGGAGGAACGCGAAGAGTCCCGATTCGGCGAAGACGATGACCAGGATGCCGATCAGACCGAAGTGCGAGATCAGATAGTCCGGGGACAGCCACTCAGGGCCGCCGAGCGCAAGCGTATACACGGGTTCCGGGCTCTCCTGGAATCGGGGGGCGTATTGCGGAAGGAGCGGTTTCAATTATCAACGCACACGACCCCCACCCGGTTCCAGGCCCGGGAGGAGGTCACTTGCGTGACATTCCGATTACACCTTGCGCACGCCGTTCGCGAGGATCGCGTCGCGCAGGTGCTCGGCGAGACCCGGCTTCATCGCGTCGTAGAACGCCGTGAACCGCTCGTCCGCCACGTACATCTCGCCGAGGCACGTGTGCATCTCGTACGAGCAGTCGTAGAACCACTTGTGGATGTGCAGGCGGTGCTCCTCGGCCAGGTCCATCGCGCGCTCGCCGTCGGCGGGCTCGCCCGCCTCCATGGCCGCCACGTACCGGCGGCCCCAGTCGGCGGACTCGTCCTGGATCCGCTGCCAGTCGTCCTTGGTGTACGAGGCCGCCCGGCGCTGCGACTCGGCGTACGCCTCGGTGTCGCCCCAGCGCTCCTCGACCTCCTGCGCGTACTGCTCCGGGTCCTGGTCCCCGAAGACCTCGAACCTCTCCTCGGGCGTGAGGTTGATGCCCATCTTCTTCGCCTCCATGGCGTGCTCAACGGCCTTGGCCATCTGCTGGAGCCGGGCGATCCGGTCGGTCAGCAGGGCATGCTGCCGGCGCAGATGCTCCTGCGGATCCGTCTCCGGGTCGTCCAGCAGGACCGCGACCTCGTCGAGGGGGAAGCCGAGCTCCCGGTAGAACAGGATCCGCTGCAGCCGGTCCATGTCGGCGTCGTCGTACCGCCGGTGTCCCGCGTGGCTGCGACCGCTCGGGGAGAGCAGCCCGATCTCGTCGTAGTGGTGCAGGGTGCGCACCGTCACTCCGGCGAATCCGGCGACCTGGCCCACGGAGTAGCTCATCTCTTCCGCCCTCTGGTCGGGTACGCCCTTCACTGTGGGTCCTCACGTGGCGTGAGGTGCAAGACCGCCACGGGAGCTACTTGCTCAGGCCCCGGAACCTGCCCACCGCCGACGGGAAGAAGATCGCCAGCAGCAGGAGCGGCCAGGCCACCGCCAGCAGCGCCGCGTGATCGGCGGCCCACGACGGCGGAGCCGCGGCCGGGTTGCCGAACAGGTCGCGGACGGCCGTGGCCGTGGCCGAGAGCGGATTCCATTCCACCACCGTGCCCAGCCAGCCCGGCATCGCCTCCGGTGTGGCGAAGGCGTTGGAGAGGAAGCCCACCGGCCACACCAGGATCTGCACCGCCTGCACCAGCTCCGGACGGCCCGCGACCATGCCGAGGAAGATGCCGATCCACAGCATCGCGAAGCGCAGCAGCAGGAACAGGGCGAAGGCCGCCAGGGTGGCCGCGGGCGAGCCGTGCGGGCGCCAGCCCAGCAGCAGGCCGACGCCCGCGAGGACGGCCAGGCCCACCGCCGACTGGAGCATGTCCGCCGCGCTGCGGCCGACCAGGACCGCCGCCGAGGACATCGGCATGGCGCGGAACCGGTCGATCACCCCTTTGCCGAGGTCCTGGGTGACGGCGGTCATCGTCGCCTCCAGGCCGAAGGCCATGGTCAGCGCGAGCATCCCGGGCACCAGGAACTCCACGTACTCGCCGTCGATCCCGCGTCCGCCGCCGATGAGGAAGCCGAACATCAGCAGCAACATCACCGGGAAGACCAGTCCGACGACCATCTGGACCGGCCTGCGGCCCCAGTGCGCGAGCTCGCGCCGGGTCATCGTCCAGGAGTCCGAGACCACCCATGCCGCGCTCATGCGGCCACCTCCTCGCGGTCGGTCAGGTGCAGGAAGACCTCGTCGAGCGTGGGGCGGCGGACCGCGAGGTCGAGCGCCTCGATACCGGCCCCCTCCAGCGCGCGCAGGGTGAGGGCCAGGCCCGCCATCCGGTCCGCCACCGGGAAGCTCAGGGTCAGGGAGTCCGGGTCCACGGTCGGGTCCGGCAGCAGCCGCGCCGCCTGCGCCAGCCGCGCCGCGTCCCGCAGGACGACGACGATCCGGTCCGCCCCGACCAGGGCCTTCAGCTCGTCGGCCGTGCCCTCGGCCGCCACCCGGCCCGCGTCGATCAGCGTGATGCGGTCGGCGAGCTGGTCGGCCTCCTCCAGGTACTGCGTGGTCAGCAGGACGGTGGTGCCGCCGCCCACCAGGGAGCGCACCGCGCTCCACACCTCGGTGCGGCCGCGCGGGTCGAGCCCGGTGGTCGGTTCGTCGAGGAAGAGCACCTCCGGGTCGGTGATCAGGGACGCCGCGAGGTCGAGCCGGCGCCGCATGCCGCCGCTGTACTGCTTCACCGGCTTGCGGCCGGTGTCCGCGAGGCCGAAGCGGTCCAGCAGTTCGTCGGCCCGCAGCCCGGCCCGCCGTGCGCCGAGGTGGTTGAGGCGGCCGAACATCTCCAGGTTCTGCCGTCCGGCCAGGTCCTCGTCGAGCGCCGCGTGCTGGCCGAGCAGCCCGATCCTGGCACGGACGGCCGGCGCCTGGGTGCGTACGTCGTGACCGGCGACCCGGACCACGCCCTCGTCGTGCCGCAGCAGGGTGCTCATGACGCGCACCGCCGTGGTCTTTCCGGCTCCGTTGGGGCCGAGGACGGCGTGCACCGTGCCGGGCTTCACCTCCAGGTCGAGCCCCGCCAGCGCGGGCTTGTCGCCGTACCGCTTGTGGACACCTTCGACGAAGATCGCCAAAACCGCTCCTCCGGTAATCAAATTTGAGTAGCTGGGCGCGCCCAAGGTAATGCCCGCTCCCGGGCTAGTCAAACTTGATTACGCATCCTGGTGCGCGGCGTACGGATTCTCCTGGCCGTCCGCGAGGACCCCCACGAACGGAGCCCCGCCCTCACCGGCGAAGGAGTACGCGCCCTTCTCGATCCGGGAGACCAGCCCGCGCGTCCACTCCGCCTCGGCGTCCGCGGAGTGGACCCACATGTGCATGATCTCGCCGATGTGGCCGAGCGCCTCCGGGCCGCCCTCCGGCGTGTAGTAGTCCGTCACCGACGACCGCCAGAGCGCCAGCTTCGCCATCCGCTCCCGGAGCAGCGCGAGCACCTCCGCCCGCGGCAGATCGACCATGAAGCCGATCGCGGCGGACAGCACGTCCGTCTTCTGGTCGTACGCCGCGAGGGCCTCGCGCAGCAGCCGGAAGTACTCCTCGCGGCCGGCGTCCGTCACCTCGTACTCGGTGCGCGGGGGCCCGCCCGCCGCGCTCGGTGCCACCTCGTGGGCGTGCAGGACGCCTTGCTTGGCCATCTGCTTGAGCGCGTGGTAGATCGATCCGGGCTTGGTGTTCGACCACTCGTGGGCGCCCCAGTACTCCAGGTCGTTGCGTACCTGGTACCCGTGGGCCCGCCCGTGCTGGCGGACCGCACCGAGGACAAGAAGCCGGATCGCTGACATGGGGCCAGGCTACTCACCCGGGCTCACCCCATGGCGCGGGTGCCGTCCACGGACTCCCGGACGATGTCCGCGTGGCCGGCGTGGCGGGCGAACTCCTCCACCAGGTGCAGGAGCATCCAGCGCATCGAGACCTTGGTGTCCTTGGGGAACCAGGGCGCCGGCGGCAGCGGGAAGGTGTCGTCCAGGCTCGGGACGGCGGCGATGAAGGCCGCCGTCTGCTCCGCGACCTCGTCCCAGAAGGCGAGGACCGAGGGGATGGACTCGCCGTCGACCAGGCGGAAGGCCTCGCCCCAGGTCTCCTGGGTGCGCGCCTTCTCGTTCGGCACCTGCTGGGCGAGGCGCAGCCAGTTCAGCTCGACCTCGGCCACGTGCTTGAGCAGACCGGACAGGGTGAGCTCGCTGACGCTGGGACGGCTCGCGGCCTGCTCCTCGCTGAGCCCGAGCAGCGATTCGCGGATCGCCGTGCGCTGGGCGTCGACGAAGGCGAGGAGAGTGCCGCGCTCGTCGCCGAGGACTTCGGTGGAAATCTGAGCCATGACCGACCGCCTTGTGCGTGAGGTGTCGTGCCGGGGGGGCTTCTTCCCCCCCGACACGACCCACGCTACGGAGCATCGAGGTCAGATCTTGTCCTCATTGGCCGTTCAGTTGCCGTCGAACTCACCGTCGGGGCGGATCGCCGGCAGCGCGGTGGCGGGCTTGGGGAGCAGGGCCTTGGAGAGGTCCTGCTTGCCCGTCGGGTCGAGCCCGTACATCGCCTCGTAGATGTTGCGGACGGCCGGTCCCGAGGCACCCGAGCCGGTGCCGCCCTGGGAGATGGTCATGACGATCGCGTAGTCCTCGGTGTACGAGGCGAACCACGAGGTCGTCTGCTTGCCCTGGACCTCGGCCGTGCCGGTCTTGGCGTGCATCGGGATCTGCTTCTGCGGCCAGCCGCCGAAGCGCCAGGCCGCGCTGCCGTTGGTGGCCACACCCGCGAGGGCTTCGTCGATGTTGTCGCGGGTCTTCGCGTCCATCGGCAGCTTGCCCTGCTCCTTGGGCGCGATCTCCTGGACCGACTTCCCGTCGGCGCTGACGATCGCCTTGCCGATGCTGGGCTGGTGGAGCGTGCCGCCGTTGGCGATGGCCGAGTAGACGGAGGCCATCTGGATCGGGGTGACGAGCGTGTCGCCCTGCCCGATCGAGTAGTTGATCGCGTCACCCTCGCGCAGCTGGTTGCCCTGACGGCAGTTCTCGTAGGCGATCTTCTCGGCGAAGGTGCCGTTCCTCTTGCCGTCGCGGCACCAGGCGTCCTTGTTCGCGTCGAAGAAGTCCTGCTTCCACTTGCGGTCGGGGACCCGACCGGGGACCTCGTTCGGCAGGTCGATGCCGGTGCGCTTGCCGAGCCCGAACTCGTGGGCGGTCTTGAGGAACCAGTCCTTCGGGTCCTTCTTCGGCTTGATGCCGCCGTCCTTCTTCCACTCCTGGTCCGCGAGGGCGTAGTAGACGGTGTCGCAGGAGACCTCCAGCGCCCGGCCGATGGTGATGTCACCGTGGCCCTGGGACTCGAAGTTCGTGAAGGTCTGACTGCCGACCGAGTACGAGCTGGGGCACGGGTAGCGGTTGTTGAACGGGTACCCGGCGTTGACCGCGGCCGTCGAGGTGACCACCTTGAAGATGGAGCCCGGCGCCGCCTGGGCCTGGATGGCCCGGTTCAGCAGCGGGTAGTTCGACTTCTTGTCGGTGAGGCCGGCGTAGTCCTTGGCGGAGATGCCGCCCACCCAGGCGTTGGGGTCGTAGGTCGGGTTCGAGGCCATCGCCACGACCCGGCCGGTCCTGGTCTCCATCACCACGACGGCGCCCGAGTCGGCCTCGTAGTTCCTGCCGGTGTTCTTGTCGTTGACCTTGCGGGCCTCGATCATCGCGTTGTTCAGCTCGCGCTCGGCGACCGCCTGCACCCGGGAGTCGATCGAGGTCACGATGTTCGAGCCGGGCTTCGCCGGGTCGGTCTCGCCCTGGCCGATGACCCGGCCGAGGTTGTCCACCTCGTAGCGGGTGATGCCCGCCTTGCCGCGCAGCTCCTTGTCGTACGTGCGCTCCAGGCCGGAGCGGCCGACCTGGTCGGAACGCAGGTACGGCGAGTCCGACTTCTTCGCCTTGGCGATCTCCTCGTCGGTGACCGGGGAGAGGTAGCCCAGCACCTGGGAGGTGTTGGCCTCGTCCGGGGCCGCGTAACGGCGCAGGGCGGTCGCCTCGGCCGTGATGCCCGGGAAGTCCTCGGGGTGCTCGCGGATCTGCAGGGCCTGCTCGGTGGTGGCCGCGTTGCTGACCGGGATCGGCTGGTAGGGGGAACCGTTCCAACAGGGCTGCTTGGTCTTGGCGTCGCAGAGCCGGACCTTGTCGATGACCTCCTGGGGGTCCGTGCCCAGCACCTCGGCGAGCCGGGTCAGCACGGACCGGCCCTTGTCCTTCATGGTCAGCAGCTCGGTGCGGCTGGCGGAGACCACGAGGTGGGTGGCGTTGTCGGCGAGCGGGACCCCGCGCGAGTCCAGGATCGAACCGCGCACGGCGGGCTGGACCACCTGCTGGACGTGGTTGTTCTTCGCCTCGTCCGTGTACTCCGAGCCATTGCGTATCTGGAGGTACCACAGGCGTCCGCCCAGCGTGAGCAGCAGCGAGAAGACGACGATCTGGATGACGACGAGCCGGTTCTGGACCCGAGGGGTCCGGCCGGTCTCCGGTATGTTGCTCAACTCGTTCTCCCCCGGGCGGCTGCCTACGCCCGGTCGAGTCTAGGGGGTGTCCTGTGGGCCGGGTCGGATCGGGGAGCGGTGGCCGGTGCGTGCGATCGCGAGGCCGAGGAGGGGGTCGACGCGGAGCGTCGGCGACCGACGAGAACGCGGCGAGCGTGCGTGCCCGCCACCGCGAGCCCGGCCCGGCCCACAAGACACCCCCTGGGGGGACGAACTGTGTGACCTAGAACGGGAAGGTCGTCCGGCCGTGCTGGACGGAGATCCACTTCTGGGTGGTGAACGCCTCGACCGTCGCCTCGCCGTTCAGCCGGCCCAGACCCGAGGCCTTCTCGCCCCCGAACGCGGCCAGCGGCTCGTCCCCGATCGTGGAGTCGTTGACGTGGATCATGCCCGTCTCGATCCGCTGGGCGAAGCGGACGCCCCGCTCCACGTCCCGGGTGTGCACGGCGCCGCTCAGCCCGTAAGGGGTCGCGTTGGTCAGCCGTACGGCCTCGTCCTCGCCGTCGAAGACCACCAGCAGGGCCACCGGGCCGAAGATCTCCTGGCTCAGCAGCGGGGAGTCCTCGGGGATTCCGGCGAGCACCGTGGGTTCGACCAGGTTGCCGCGCGTAGAACCCCGTACGAGCGCCTGCGCGCCGGATTCCACGGCCTGGTCCACGAGCGCGGTCAGGGCGTCGGCCTGGAAGGAGTTGATCAGGGGGCCGATGTGGGTGTCGGCCTCGCGCGGGTCGCCCGTCCTGAGGCCGCGCACGCGCGCGGTGAACTTCTCCGTGAACTCCTCGGCGACGGAGGCGTCGACGAGGATCCGGTTGGCGGCCATGCAGACCTGGCCCTGGTAGACGAAGCGGCTGAAGACGGCCGCGTCCACCGCGTAGTCGAGGTCGGCGTCGTCGAGCACGACGAGCGCGCTGTTGCCGCTCAGTTCCAGGACGGTCCGCTTGAAGTGGCGGGCGGCGATCGCTCCGACGTGCCGGCCGACCCGGTCCGATCCCGCGAACGAGATGACCTTGGGGACGGGGTGGGTCAGGAGCGCGTCGCCTATCTCGGCGATATCGGTGACCAGGACGTTCAGCAGGCCGGCCGGCAGCCCGGCGTCCTCGAAGATCTTGGCGATCACGCCGCCGCCCACGACCGGGGCGTTCTGGTTGGGCTTGATGACGACCGCGTTGCCCAGCGCCAGGGCCGGGGCGACCGACTTCAGGGTCACCAGGAAGGGGAAGTTGAAGGGGCTGATCACCGTGACGACACCCACGGGGAGCCGCTGGACCCGGTTCTCCTTGCCCTCGACCGGCGAGGGCAGGATCCGCCCCTCGGGCCGGACGGCGAGCTGGAGGGACTCGCGGATGAACTCCATCGCGAGGCGGACCTCGTACTCGGCCTTGGGACGCGTCCCGCCGAGCTCGTCGATCATCGCCTCGACGATCTCCTTCTCGCGCTCCTCGGTGATCCGCAGGGCGCGCTCCAGGACGGCGCGTCTGATGTAAGGACTGGTGGCGGCCCACTCACGCTGGGCGCGTTCGGCGCCGCGGTAGGCCTGGTCCACCTGCTCGACGGTGGCCACGGTGATGGCCGCGAGCTTCTCCCCGTTGTAGGGGTTGACGTCGATGATGTCCCACGAACCGGTACCGGCCAGCCATTCGCCGTCGATGTACTGGTGAGCCAGGTCGCTGAATATGGACATGCCATCCCTTACTGCGAGCGCGCACCCGTGCGCTGCACCGGAGACCGATCGGTCATCATGCACTGATCAGACGTCATACTACGTGCGAATCAAGACAGTTGGAGCAGGCCGCGGAGAAGATCCCGGGTCCGCTCGGCATCGGGGCAATCCGCCTGGAGCCGTTCCATCGCCCGCTCGTACTGCCCCACTTCCTCGCCCTTGTCCAGGTAGAGGGCACTGGTGAGCTGTTCCAGATAGACGATGTCCTGGAGGTCGGACTCGGGGAAGCGCAGCAGGGTGAAGGCTCCGCTCTCGCCCGCGTGGCCGCCGAAGGAGAAGGGCATCACCTGGAGCTGCACGTTGGGCCGCTGGGAGACCTCGATGAGGTGCTCCAGCTGACCGCGCATGACCTCGCGGTCACCGTACGGGCGGCGCAGCGCGGCCTCGTCGAGGACGGCGTGGAAGATGGGGGCGTTCTCGGAGACGAGGACCTTCTGGCGTTCCAGGCGCAGGGCGACGCGGCGGTCGATCTCGGCGCCGGTGGCGCCGGGCATGCCGCGGCTGACGACGGCGTGGGCGTAGGCCTCGGTCTGCAACAGTCCGTGGACGAACTGGACTTCGTAGATCCTGATGAGCGAGGCGGCGCCCTCCAGGCCGATGTACGTCTGGAACCACCCGGGCAGCACGTCGCCGTAACTGTGCCACCAGCCGGTCGCGTTGGCCTCGCGGACCAGTCCGAGCAACGACTCGCGCTCCGTGCTGTCCGTGACTCCGTAGAGCGTGAGGAGGTCCTCGACGTCTCTGGCCTTGAAGCTCACCCTTCCCAACTCCAAGCGGCTGATCTTCGATTCGGATGCGCGGATCGAGTAGCCGGCCGCCTCACGGGTGATGCCGCGGGATTCTCGGAGTCGCCTGAGCTGGGAGCCCAGGAGGATGCGGCGCACCACAGAACCGCTTGCTTCTGCGGTCACTAGTACTGCCCTCCCCATCGCATTGGCGTGCGCGTGGTGTGCGCGAGCGTCTCGGGGCCCCCGTACCCCAGGGGCCGCAGTCTGCCACCAAAACGCATCGGCCCGTACTCGTTCTGTAACGGAATCCCGTCTCCGGGAAAAGAAGTCCGTAAGTATGCGTAGGAAGAAATGAGTCAGAACCGTCACGGGAGGGGACAGGTCCGGCGCGTGCACGTGCATCTGCCCTTGCATCCGGCCCGAGCATTCGGAACGATGGTCCCCGCGCACCTGCGTGCTGTTCGCGCCGGCGCCGGACCCACCCCGCAGTTCTTTCTGGACGGAGATGACCGCTCCGCCCGCGAATCCCGGGAGTGCCTCGCATGGGGACGAATGGATCGACCATGCTCGAGCCGTTACGGCAGGGGCTGCCCCCGGTCGACCCCACGGCTGTCTCCGGGTCCGCCTCCTGCGCCCTGCCCGCCCGCTACGACGCGGTACGCGGAGCCCGTTCCTTCTGTCGTTCGACCCTGTCCCAGTGGGGCCTCGACGACCGCTTCGACGATGTGGCCCTGGTCGTCTCCGAGCTCGTCACCAACGCGCTGCGCCATGCCCTGCCCGAGGACACGAGGGGTGCGGACGCCGAGCCGGAGCCGCCGGTACGGCTGCACCTGATGCGGTGGAGCACGCGCCTGGTGTGCGCGGTGCGGGACCCCAGCGAGGACCGGCCCGGTGGGGCCTTCTCACCGGAGCGGACCGAGGAGAACTTCGACCTGGAGTCCGGGCGCGGGCTGTTCCTGGTGGACTCGTACAGCGACAGCTGGGGCTGGCACCCGCTCGCGGGACGACTCACCGGCAAGGTGGTCTGGGCGCTCTTCCTGCTCCAGGACTGAGCCCACCGGCAGCCGGCCACACCAGCCGAAGGTCGCCGATCAGGGGTGCACAACAGGACGACCGGCAGGACGACCGGCCGGGATCGATCATTGCGATCGGTCCCGGCCAGTGCACGTGCATGGCCTGATGGATGCGCTGTTCCGTCAGCTGATCAAGTGATCGAACTCGCCGTCCTTGACGCCCAGCAGCAGGGCCTCTATCTCGGCCGGCGTGTAGACGAGCGCCGGTCCGTCGGGAAAGCGCGAATTACGCATGGCGACATCGCCTCCCGGCAGCCGTGCGAACTCCACGCAGGAACCCTGCGAGTTGCTGTGTCTGCTCTTCTGCCACGTCAGCTCAAACAAGGTAGCGAGTTCTGCAGCTGCCATCCCGTTGTACGCGTGGTCCACAGGAAG
The DNA here is from genome assembly GCF_041106355.1 of Streptomyces sp. BF23-19. NCBI lineage: Bacteria > Bacillati > Actinomycetota > Actinomycetes > Kitasatosporales > Streptomycetaceae > Streptomyces > Streptomyces sp. BF23-19. The sequence continues at coordinate 24,457 of NZ_JBGBPT010000099.1, forward strand.
CCCCCGATAGTGCAGATGTCAACTCCTCCGGATCATAGCTGTGTTCATGAGCTGCTGCATGGGCAGATGCACGTGCACGCGGGGTGGTCCGTTGATCACATACAGGTCCCTACTCGGGGGTAGGGGCCCCGGCCGTCTCGGCCGGCGCGTCCGGGAGCTGCGCGGGGAACCCGTCTGCTTTCAGGACTTCTTCGGATTTGTCCTGACGCGGGCCGACCCTGTTCCACGAGCCGGTCGTTCGAAAGAAGCCGGCCCGTACGAAGGGTGAGACGCCTGTGCTCCGCAATGCGTTCCAGCCCTGGCACCTGGTCCTGGTGGTCTGCCTGCTGGTGTTCGGTTCCGAGAGGCTGCCCGACATGGCCCGCTCGCTGGGCCGGTCGATGCGCATCCTGAAGTCGGAGGCACACGCCCTGCGCTCGGATGACACGGCCTAGCCCGGCAGCGGCTTCCGCCTGCCGCCCATGTGGGCGCGGTCGGCGGCCGCCGTGCCGTCCTCCCAGCCCGCGTGGTCGGTGGCGCCCCGCAGCCGGGTCGTGGTGGTCCGGGGGAACATCTCCTCCGCCCGTGAGGTGACCGCCACGTCGCGGGCCACCAGGGCCGGCAGGTTGTCGGGGGCCTCCGTCGCCGTGTGCTCGGCGGTCTCGGCGAGCCGGTGGCCGAGGCGGCTGGCGTAGGCGAGCAGGAAGGACTGCCTGAAGGTCTTCGTCCGCTTGCGCCCGCCGGAACGCTGCGCGGCCTCCGCGCGGGTCATCGCCGCCGTGCCCTGCACGAGCAGCGAGGTGTAGAGCAGCTCCACCGCCTCCAGGTCGCTCTCGAAGCCGACCACCGTGGAGAACTCGAAGCCGCTGTTCCACACCGCCCGGCAGCGGTTGGCGCCGGCCACCGCGTCGAGCAGCACCGCCTTCGCCTCCTCGTACGGCGGCTCGACACCGATCCGGCAGGCGCCGGGCACCTGGGCGGGGCCCTTGCCGCTCGCCGCGAGCAGGGCCTCGTCCACGGTGTGCCGGGCCATCAGCTCCTGGGCCTTGGCGCTGAGCGCCTCCGCCTCCTCCGGGTAGGTGGTCGCCTCGGCCTTGGCGAGCAGGGCCCGGATCCGGCCCAGCATGCGCGGCTCGATGTGGGCGTGCTCCGCGAGGGCGTCGACCGGGTCGCCGGGCAGCGGACCCACCGGCTCGATCGAGGGCAGCCGGATCAGCAGCCGCAGCACCTCCAGGAAGGCGGTGGCCAGCGTGAACCGGTCGGCCCGTTCCCGCTGCGCGAGCCGGTCGGCGTACTTCTCGTCGCCGCCCCACCACACCTCGTCGGCGCCCCAGCGCGCCGGGAGCCGGGCGTAGCGGCGCGCCTCGGCGGCGATCAGGTCCCCGGTGATCCGCAGGTGCCGCTCGTCGAGGTCCCGGCGGACCAGCCGCAGCACGTCGGCCGGCTGCCAGCCCCGCTCCCAGCCCTGGCGTACGTACGCCTCCCCGCGCGCCAGCAGCTCCCGCCCGACCGCGGGCCAGCCCGCCTGGTCCGCGACGAGCAGCGAGGCGCCGGTGTCCAGCCCGGCGTCGTCCTGGGCGTAGAGGGCAGCGGCGAAGGCTCGGTCGACGGTCTCGGCAAGGTCTCTCACACCTCTCAGCTTGGCATGTCCGCCTTCGCGTCCCATTCCCGGCGGGCGGCCTCGATCCGCGGGCGGGTGCGCCGGCCACGGCGCCGCACCCGCCCACCCCGGCCCGGCCCGGCCCGGCAGCCCACGGCACGGCGAGGCCGGACCTGTCAGACCCCGGTGGGAGACTCGCACCCATGAGCGACCGCACTCCCCGGTGGGCCCTCGCCGAGGACGGCGACGGGTGGTGGCACGCCGCGCCCGTACCCCCCTGCGACGGAGTCCGGATGCGCGTCCGCGACCCCGCCGAGGCGATCCGCGCCGCCCCGCCCGGCACCCGCTGGATCTGGCGGTCCACCGCGGCCGTGTACCCCCGGCTGCTCGCCGCCGGCGCCCGCGTCGAGCGGTGCCACGACATCGAGGACGCCGAGCTGCTGCTCCTCGGTCACGAGGGCCGCTTCGGCGAACCCCGCTCGGCGGCCGCCGCCTGGGCCCGGCTCACCGACGCCCCCGTACCGCCCGATCCGCGCCCGCGCGCCGCCGAGCCCCGCGCCCAGGACTCCCTCTTCGACCCGCAGCCCACCCCGGTCCCCCTGGACGCCCTGCTCGCCATCCACGCCGACCAGACGAGGCGGCTCGACGCCACCGCCCACCCCGATCGGATGCGGCTGCTCACCGCCGCCGAGTCGGCGGCCTTCCTCGTCGCCGCCGAGATGAACCGCGCGGGCCTGCCCTGGCGGGCCGACGTGCACCGCGCGCTGCTGACCGAGCTGCTCGGTGAGCGGTACGCGGGCGGCGGGGAGCCCCGGCGCCTCGCCGAGCTCGCCGACCGGGTCTCCGACGCCTTCGGCAGACGGGTGCGCCCCGATCTGCCCGCGGACGTCGTCAAGGCCTTCGCCGGGGCCGGCATCAAGCTCAGGTCCACCCGCCGCTGGGAGATCCAGGAGCTGGACCATCCCGCCGTCGAGCCGTTGATCGAGTACAAGAAGCTGTACCGGATCTACACCGCCCACGGCTGGGCGTGGCTCGCGGACTGGGTCCGGGACGGCCGCTTCCGCCCCGAGTTCATCCCCGGCGGCACCCTCACCGGCCGCTGGGTCACCAACGGCGGCGGGGCCCTGCAGATCCCCAAGGTGATCCGCCGGGCCGTGGTCGCCGACCCCGGCTGGCGGCTCGTCGTCGCCGACGCCGACCAGATGGAGCCGCGCGTCCTCGCCGCGATCTCCCGCGACCCCGCCTTCATGGAGGTCGCCGGAGAGGCCTCGGACCTGTACACCGCCGTCTCCCGCCAAGGCTTCTCCGGTGACCGGGACAAGGCCAAGCTCGCCGTGCTCGGCGCCGTCTACGGTCAGACCTCCGGGGACGGCCTGAAGAACCTGGCCGCGCTCCGCCGCCGCTTCCCCCGGGCCGTCGCGTACGTGGACGACGCGGCGAAGGCCGGGGAGGAGGGTCGGCTCGTACGGACCTGGCTGGGCCGCACCTGCCCACCACCGGCCGGCTCCGGCGAGGGGGACGAGGCCGGTGACGGTGGCGTCGACCCGGGCGAGGGGTACGGGGAGGGCGGGGGCCGGACCGCGCAGGACCGGGAGGACGGCTGGACCCCGAGCTACGCCTCGACGAACACCCGGGCCCGCGGCCGGTTCACCCGTAACTTCGTCGTCCAGGGCAGCGCGGCCGACTGGGCCCTGCTGCTGCTCGCGGCCCTGCGGCAGGCGACCGTCGGCATGCGCGCCGAGCTGGTGTTCTTCCAGCACGACGAGGTGATCGTGCACTGCCCGGCCGAGGAGGCCGAGGCCGTCGTGGAGGCGATCCGCTCCGCCGGCGAACGGGCGGGGCGGGTCGCCTTCGGCGACACCCCGGTCCGCTTCCCGTTCACGACGGCGGTCGTGGAGTGCTACGCGGACGCCAAATGAGGCCATCAGCCGGCAGGCGTGGCGAGCTTCCACTCCGGGGCGAGCGCGATCTGCCGTAGCTGCTTCATCGTCAGTGCGGGTGCGGGGCGGGTGGCCGGGCCGTTCTGGTCCGCCGTGTTGAAGGCGGTGACCAGCACGCGCAGCCCGTCGTCGCGCAGGGTGTCCACCTTCCACTGGGTCACGCCCTTGTTCTTCTCCCCGGGCCCCGTCACTTCCCTCACCTTGGTCCCGTCGGACTGCGTGGTGAAGGCGGAGTTCCCCGAGAACCCCGAGGGGCTCGCCGCCGGCTGGACGTTGATCTGGACGAGGGACTTGCCCTTGCCGTCGTCGAGGACGACGTAGCCGTACGAGTCCTGCCCGCCCCTGGAGACGATCGGGACGGTGATCCCGAGCTGGGTCATCAACTGCTCCAGGGCGTCCACGGCCTTCCGGTCGCGCAGGGCGATCGACTCGGGCAGGGGCGCCGGCTCGGGCTCGGCCTCCGGCAGGTCGTTCAGGGCCGCGTGCCAGGTGTCCGAGGTGACCAGGCCCTTCAACTGCTCGATGGACAGCGGCGGGTCGGTCCGGGAGACGGGGGCGCCCTTGTCGGCCGCCGCGTTCCACTCGGACGCGTCGACCAGGAAGCCCCGCACGGTCACGAGCACGGCCCGCCAGACCTTGGTGTCCTCCCGGCGGTCCGGGTACTCGTACCCCTGGTGAAGCAGCAGCCTGGAGCCGTCCGGCAGTTGCTCGGTCCGGCAGGCGTCGTAGCCGTGCAGGTTCTTGTCCTCGCACTCGGTCTGCGCGCGGGCCCCGCTGCCGAACGGGTCCACCCGCTGGAGGCTGAGGAAGATGGCCGCCGGGCCCTTGCCGTCGTCGTACACGACGCCGACCCTGGGTCCGAGCTCGTCCTCCGTGCCCCGCGCCTTGGGCGCGCCGATCCGGCCGCCCGGCAGGAGCGCCTTCATCTTGCCGATCATCTGGTCGGCGGTGACCGCGCCCGTGCCGGTCTGCCGCCCGTTGCCCGGCGGGGTCGGGGGCGGGGCCGCGACGTGGACCGCGCCCTCGGCGTCGGAGCCGCCGAACAGGCCGCCGGAGTAGGCCCCCGCCGTGGCGATCAGGACCAGGGCCAGCGCGGATCCACCGGCCACGACGGCCCGGCGGCGCGCCACCAGGCGCCGGCCGCGCGCCCCGCCCGCTTCCGCGAGGGCCCCGGGGTCGGAGGTGAAGCCCTCCCCCGTGCGCCGGAGGGCTTCGGCGAGTTCGTCTTCGAAGGACATCAGGAACCAGGCCTTCCGTGTGCCGGGTGGAGTGAGGGAGAAGGGGGGCGAGGGAGAAGGAGCGGGAGCGGGAGGGAGCCTGCCGGAGCGGACCGGCGCTCTCAGAGGTCCACGAAGGCGGTGAGGCTGCCGCCGAGCTGCTCCCGCAGCCGGGCGAGCGCCCGCGAGGTGCGCGTACGGACCGCCGCCGAGCCGGCGTTCATCGCGTCGGCGGTCTCCTCGACGCTGCGATCCTCCCAGTAGCGCAGCACCAGCACCGCCCGGTCCTTGGGCTCCAGCCGCCCCAGCGCCTCCAGCAGCGTCAGCCGCAGCGCCGGATCCCCGCTCCCGGGCGTCGGCGCACCCGCCTCGGGGAACTCCCCGACCGGCCGCTCCCCCGCGGACCGGCGGCGCTGGTGCGTGAGGAAGACCCGTACCAGCACCGTCTGCGCGTACGCCGCCGGATTGTCGACACGGGAGATCCGGCCCCACCGCAGATACATCCGCCCCAGGGTCTCCTGCACCAGGTCCTCCGCGAGGTGGGTGTCCCCGCCCACCAGCAGACAGGCCGACCGGTACAGATGGCCCGAGCGGCCCGCGGCGAACTCGCGGAACCCGTCCCTGCGCGCCTGGCGCATGTGCTCCCCCCTCACGTCCCTCTCACCCCTCTGACGCGATGGCGGCGGAGAATGTTTCATCTCCCCGCCGCCGATCCCGTCGCACTCCTGCCGGAGGCCGGTCAGCCCAGCTCGTGGAAGTACACGTGGAACTCCTCGCGGACGAAGCCCTCCGTCTCGTACAGCCCCTGTGCGACGGTGTTGTCGTACGCGGTCTCCAGCTGCACGCCGGACACCCCGGCCTCGCGGGCCCGGCGCAGCACCTCGCGCAGCAGCGCCCGGCCGGCTCCGGTGCGGCGGCCGGCGGGGGCGACGTAGAGGTCGTTGAGGACCCAGGCGGTCTTCAGGGAGAGGGAGGAGAACCCGCGGTAGACCTGCGCGAAGCCGACCGTGCCGAGCTCCGGGACATCGGCGAGCAGGACCAGCGACTCGTCCTTGGCGATCCGCTCCGCCAGGAAGGCCCGCGGGGCGTCCGGGTCCTCGATGTCCACCTCGTAGAAGTCGAGGTAGCCGCGGAACAGCACGGCCGCCGCGTCGACGTCCGCCTCGCCGGCCGCGCGGACCGAGACCACGGAAGCGGATTCCTCCGCCGGGGACCGGCCGTCCCGCTGTGCTGCCTGACCGTTCATGTGCGTCTCCCTCGGAGGTGTTTCGCGCGCCGCGGACCATTGTGCGTGGAGGATGCCGAGCCGTCCGGGACCCCCCACGCCCTCGACTGCCTACGCTACGGCCGGAGTCGGCCGTGGCGAAGGACGGGACGCACGACGCGACAACGGGCCCCGGGACCGAAGTCCCGGGGCCCGCCGCTCACATGGCTCTCCCGTCGGGCCCGCTCACGAGGCCGGCTGGGCGGGAAGCGTGTAGACCCGGTCCGGGGTCACGATCTTGGTGATCGCCTCGCCGACCAGGGTGCTGGGCTCCTGGCCCTGGTACCCGATGTCCGTGTTGAGCAGCACGACCAGCGTGGCCTTCGCCTCCGGCAGGTAGAGGACCAGCGATCCGTAGCCCGGCAGCGATCCGTTGTGCCCGATCCAGCCCTGGACGTCGAAGATGCCGAGGCCGTAGCCCGTGCCCGGGAGCGCGTCGACCACGTCGAGGCGCTGGGCCTGGGTGGCGGGGGTCAGCAGGGTGCCGGTCGCCAGGGTCTTCGCCCAGCTGCGCAGGTCGGAGAGGTCGGAGATCATCGCGCCGGCCGCCCAGGCCCAGGAGGGGTTCCAGTCGGTGGAGGTCTCGACCTTGCCAGAGGCCGTCTGGTCCGTGTAGCCCTGGGCGTGCGGACTGGGGAACTCCGGGCCCGTGGGGAACACGGTGTGCTTCAGCCCGGCCGGTTCGACGACCTCGCGGTCGACGAACCTGTCGAGGGGGACGCCGCTGACCTTCTCCACCACCAGCCCGAGCAGGATCAGGTTGGTGTTGCAGTAGTAGAACTTCGCGTTCGGTTCGAAGAGCACCGGGTGCTTAAAGGAGTAGGCGAGCAGCTCCTGCGGGGTGAAGGGACGGTCAGGATTGCTGGTCAGTGCCTTGTAGAAGCCCTCGTCCGCCGAGTAGTTGAACAGACCGCTGCGCATGCCGGCCAGCTCGCGCAGAGTGATCCGGTCGCCGTTCGGCACCCCGTCGACGTACTTGCCGATCGGGTCGTCCAGACCGACCTTCCACTCGTCCACCAGCTCCAGCAGGGCGGTCACGGTGAAGGTCTTCGTCACACTGCCGATCCGCATGTTCAGGTTCGGGGTCATCGGCGCGCCCGTGGCCTTGTCGGCGACGCCGAAGGACCGTACGTAGTCACCCTTGCCGGGGGCCGACACGGACACGATCACGCCGGGGATCTTCGCCTCCGCCAGGACCTTCTTGATCGCGGTGTCCAACTGGCGGGTGACGGCGGGGGTCAGCTGCGCGAACTCGTCCGAGGAGGCGGGTGTCGGGGTCGGCGCCGGGACCGTCGAGGCCGGTACGGACGCCGTGGGCGCCGCCGCGTCCCAGGCGTACACCGCGCCCGCCCCCGCACCCACGGGCCCCACCACGAGTCCGACCGCCGCCACGGCCACGGCGGCACTGCGCCAGCGTGTCGTCATGCCCGGCCTCCTCACCCGCCAAGCCAAGGAACCATCCCTCCACGCTAGACCTGCGTACCCGGGCGGGCGACCGGAGCCGGCGGCGGCGAATTCGTCCAAAAATCTATTCTAGAAATATCTCCGGATCGGCCAGACTTGCCCCATGACCGGTCGTACCTCCGGCCCACGGCCGGAACCCGACGAGCGGCGGACCGCCGGCTTCGGCCCGCCGCCCGCACCGTTCGCCCCACCCGCACCGCCCGTACCGCCCGTACCGCCCGCACCCCCCACCCTGACCGCCCCG
>NZ_JBGBPT010000100.1:0-30924 GCF_041106355.1 Streptomyces sp. BF23-19
TGGCCGCAAGTCATGTGACAGTTGGCGGAAGTCAAAGGTAACCGTATAGCCCCGGATTTCCAGTGTGCTTCCGTTGCCCGAGGCGTATCCGGCATGGGCAGGCGGTACCGTGACCTGCCCTTCCGGAGTGAGGGCGTACACCAATTCCGCATAGCCGATTGCGAGGGTGAATCTGTACGTCGAGCACGGGGTCAGGGTCAATTGCTGGGTTGTCGTACGCGACAGGACAGTACTGTTTCCGAGTAGTTCTGGCCGCAAGTCATGTGACAGTTGGCGGAAGTCAAAGGTAACCGTATAGCCCCGGATTTCCAGTGTGCTTCCGTTGCCCGAGGCGTACCCGGCATGCGCAGGCGGCACCGCGACCTGCCCATCGGCACCCAAGCGGAATTCAAGGTCGGACACCCCCAGCGCCAGGAAGAAGCCATAACGGCCAGGTACCAGCTTGAGATTGTGCGATCCGCGCCCAAGAGTGGGTCGACCCGTTACCCGGAGCCCCAGATCTTCACTGAGTGCACTGGTATTTATTTCCAGCGGAAAACCACGGACCACCACATCCCGCGTCCCCTTACCGTCCAGGAACGTCTCACTTCCCGGGTCATACGTGACCACGCCCCCGTCGGTCACTTCGAAGCGGAAACCTGGTTCGCCCAATTCACTCTGAACAAAGTTGTAAGTCCCCGGCAGGAGCGAAAGCGTTGGCGCTGCGGCCCCGTCGAGCACTTCCGGACCACGCTCGGGGATCGTAAACTTGGTGTAGCTCAAGGCGCTAGTGTCGATTGTGATGTCGACCATCGGCCTGCCCTTATCTACTGGATGCACTCTGAGGCCTAGCCGTCCGCCGGGCCACGAGCTTCGATGCTGTCGATCACCAGGGTAGGTTTCTCAGCGGTACTGCGGAACACTTCGAACTTCAATATGAGTCGGTCGACGTTGGACAGCAAGTCCTGATCGAAGTCGACGAAGAGGAAGTCGACAGGGCCCCGTACGCTGACATAGGAAGTTGCTATCGAAATCCTGCTTTGGGTGACCAGCCACGCATCGATGTTGAGCCCAGCGCCACCGAGCTGGGAGATGTTGACTCGCAGACGGTCGGCGCCTCCCTGCGTCAGATCGAGCCCGAGCGCCGGCACGGCCGCGTCGTCGGTAGGGCCATAGGTGAGCTCAAGCGTGGCGCCGCCATGGTTCTTCTCCAGTTGTAGTTCAAGTCCTCTGTCGAACATCGCCCACAGGTCGACTTCCGCCCGTGCCGTCCTGTGCCTGTTGAGGATGCGGACCCGACGTGACCCACCGATCATCGATCCGGTCTGGAAGGAGACCCCCGTTGTGGTCGGAAGCGCCACCATGTGTGTCGCGCCTGTTTGGAGGTCATCCAGCCGACGGCCTCGGGAACCCATGTCCATGATCCCGACGTTCAAGGTCTCGTCCGTGCCGGTCCAACCGACGACGACGGTGTCCTCGTGCGCGGTCAGATCGATGTCGTTCTCTGAACGCTCGGGGGCGAGGACCCGTTTGGCAGGCAGTGCCGGAGTGAACATCGGTCCGCTGAGATTGAGAGTCTCGTCGGTCCCCGTCCAGCCGAGATAGAACCGATGGTCGTGAACGGCAAGAGAGGGGGCATCCTCGCTGATTTCATTTGGAGTGAGGATTTCCCCCAGCGCAATGGCGTACCGTCCAGGACTTCCCTCGGGCATGTCCTCATCTATTCTCAACTTCACTTCTGCTGCTTGGAGGTCCTCTTCCGTGCGCCAAGCTAGGAACATGCGGTCCTGGGTCGGATCGGACGCAAGCGCTGGGCGGCCGTTCGACTTCAGACCGAACGTCTCCTTCCCGATCCACGTCCATCCGTCGTCCGTGGAAAGGATCATGTTCAACGAGTTGTCTTCGCCGGTCCACGCCAGGAACAGCTTTCCGTCCCGGTCACGGGCGAGCGCAGGACCGAAGTCACTCGTCTCGGGAAGCGTCACTGGGCCGCCCATGGCGAACACGCCGAAGAGCTCACCGACATTGAGTCGCTTGTCTATTCCGGTCCAGGCGATGTACAGATCCCCACCGGCGAGAGAAGGGGGGTTCCCCGATTTTTCAACCGGGTGCATTTTAGGTGCGAACGTACGGCCGCCGTCCGCGGAAATCGCCGAGTTGAGGTGATCGTCAGTGCCGGTCCATGCGAGGGCGACATAAGCCGTACCCGACGCGATCGCCGGTCGAACCTCGCTGAGTTCCTGCAACACGGTCTTTGACGTCAGGTGTTGGGCTGGCCAGCCTGCACGCGCGCCGCTCGTGATGCCAAGCCTGACACGGTTGAATGATGGCTCTGCGATCACCCTGACGTGCAGATCAGCGTACTGGACATATGCACTCGCTCCAGTCACCGAGGAGAGCCGGGCGAGCAAGTGTGCCTGGTTTCCCGGTTGTTGCACATGGACAAGCACCCAGCCTGACGTGCCCGGAGACGACTGCGGCAACTTGACATCGTCATCGCCGCCCGCGCCGCGGAACTCGACGTAGATGCGCCCGGCAGCAAGGCCCTCGGCGTAGGCGTAGACAAGGGCTTGCACGGGTCCAGCGGCAGGTACACCGCGCAGCCACATCAGCTCGACCTCGGTCGAACCCGGCCGATTGACCAACTGTGCCCCGATGTCGGCGCCGTGGACTGCTGGATCGAGCCACCCCGCCGCTTCCAGCATCGGTGCGCAAAAACCAGGACCGGACAGATTGTTGTCGCCATCAATGGGCAATACGTAAACGTGCCCGGCAGGTACCGGCTCATGTTCCGCCGTGGGGACAGTAACGGTACATCTCCTGCCGGCTGCGTCGGTCTTGTACAGCACGCGACATTTGACGCACTGCTGCCAGTTGCCCCTTTCGGCTTTGATCGGCGGGCTGCCGTATCGCAGGATCAACGACGGTGTGCCGTCGGTGGACGGTTTGTGCCCGCCGCCCACAGGGCAATGACCGTGGTCCGCCGCACCATGGTAGAAGATTGCACCGCAGTTGCCGCACAAGCGCCAGGACGATTCTTCGTCCGATGACGAGGTCGGCGGTTCGTGGCGCGGGTTGTAATTCAACTCAGGATCGGCCCTGTGGCCCGCAGTACCGGGTGGTGCCCCCGGGCACAGGCTCACATCCCCGGCCCTCTCCCGGAAGGCCGTGCCACACTGGGTACAGAGGAACCAGTCGGGGTCGCCGAAGTCGGACTTGAAGCTAATCGCCTTGTCCGCAAAGCCGTATACGCCCGTGCTGCCCATCACGCAGAAGTAGTCCTCGTACTCAGCTGGCGCACTCGGAAACAGATCCAGGTTTGCGTGACCGAGCCCGAACATGTGACCAAGCTCGTGCTCCAGGAGACTTGGCGACAGATCAGGGGCGCCGATGTGAAGGTACTTTATCTGGTCGAGCTGCGGAAACCATGCACCTCCCTGACCTACCCCTTCATGATCCAGAATGAAAGCAAAGTGCGTGAACTGTGAGGCGTTCAGACTGATATCACGTGCCAGCAGTGGGAGTGCCCTGTCCCCAAGTCCTGGCCCCAGCTTTTCGAACTCGACTTGCGGTATGGGCATCCGATACCAGTCGAATACCTCGTAGGACCAGTTCGCCCGACCGCTCGACTGCCTTTGGTAGTAGTCGCGAACGGAGATCATGACCGTTTCCACGAAGGATTTGGTCAGGTGTGTCAAGCGCGGTGCGGTCGGGGCCAGCATCGGCACCACGGCCAGACGTAGCGGAGCAGCCATGCCGAATTCCTCGGGTTGACGTGGGCGGGCTCAACGCGTGTTCCTTGCCTGATTCCACGTTACGCTGGCAGCCGCCGATCTTCATCTGCTCTTTTCGGCAGAGCTCCACCAGGCCCCTTCGATCCGGTACCGCAAGACGAACAGGCGTGCGTAGGTCAGCCCCGTAGCGGCAGCCGACCCAAACACGGCGGCGGTAGTTGATCATCAGCTAAGACCGTGTCCTATGTGGTGAGGCGTCGTTGACTTCGGTATGGGGCGGGGTACGTGGAGTTGGATTGTTCCTGACGGGTTGTGGGAGATTGCGGAGCCGTTGATCCCGCAGTCTCGGGTGCGGCCGCAGGGCGGAGGCACGCAGGACACGCCTGATGAGACGCTGTTCGCGGCGATCATCTACGTACTGGTCAGCGGTTGTGCCTGGCGGGCACTGCCGCCCTGCTTCGGGATATCGAAGTCGACGGCGCATCGCCGGTTCCTGATCTGGTCGAGGGCCGGGGTCTGGGGCCGGTTGCACGAGGAGATCCTGTACCGCCTCGAGGACGCAGGCCTCCTCGACCTGTCCCGCGCAGTCCTCGACTCGGCCCACGTGAGGGCTAAAAAGGGGGCGAACTCACAGGTCCGAGCCCCGTGGACCGGGGTAAGCCGGGCTCCAAGATGCACGTCCTGTCGGACGCGAACGGACTGCCCCTCGTTGTCGGCGTCACCGCGGCCAACACCCACGACAGCCAAGCCCTGAAGCCCATGGTCCTCGGTCACCAAACGAGACACGACCCCCACCGCGGCCGCCACTTCAAGCCCCAACGCCTGCATGCCGACAAGGCCTACGACATACCTGAACTGCGGAAATGGCTGCGTGGCAAACGGATCGGTGTCCGCATCGCCCGCAAAGGCATCGAGTCATCAGAACGCCTCGGACGGCGCAGGTGGGTGATCGAGCGAACCATGTCCTGGCTGACCGGCTACCGCCGCCTCAACCACCGCTACGAACGCCACCCCCGCAACTACCTGGCATTCCTCGGACTGGCAGCCGCCCTCTGCTGCTACAAGCGCCTCGTCCGCCTCACCACATAGGACACGGTCTTAAGCATGCAGCAGTCGCAGCTCTGGTCTCGCCGGCCGGTTTGTGTGGGCATGTCAGTCTGACGACGGAGACCGCTTGGGTCTGCGAGCGGCTGCTCAAGGGCAAAGCACTGAGTAAAGACCACCTCTGAGCGATCGGATCATCGTCATACTGGCGGCGATCGCGCCATGGAGGAGGTGGAAACGGTTGGGAACACAGCGCACTGATATGCGAGTTGCCACTGCGGCGGACAGTGCCGTCGAAGACGACGACGGGGACATTCGGGTGCCGGATGACGTGACGGACGAAAGCTCCGAGGAGTAACCGCCAAAGTGGCAGGGGGCGTCTGGAACCCGCTTACGGGTTCCAGACTCTTCCCAACGCTACAGATCCCCCTGCCGCCACAGATTCCACTCCTCCGCCGAGGCACGAGAGTCCGTGGATCTCTGTCGTCTCTCATTCACCCATGCACCAACCAGGGCGGCGAAGATCTCGGCGTTGGCTAGGCCAACCTGCTCATCGACAGCAAACAGCGCCTGCAGTTCATCGGCCGCCGGAGAACCTCGGTGGCACTGCGGGCACAGTGCCACCTCGCGTACCCCTGTGACCTGATCGCCTCTGGTGTTCAGCCAGGAGTGGGGGAAGCGGGCCGTTAAGAGGGGCTGCCCAGCACACCCGGCGCACGCGGGGAGATCGTCGAGGTTGATCTCGATGTCGAGTTCCACGGGGTCAGGCCACACCCTGCCAGGCGTCGGGCCCGAACGTGCCCTTGATGTCGGATGCGACCGAGGGAGGGTCCACCAGGAAACCGAGCTCGTAGACGATGGTCTTGTCCGGTGTCTGCACCCGCATGCGGACCGGGCTCTCACCGGGGTGGGCCTTGAGGATGCGTCGCAATTCCCGGACCGTCTTCTCGTGCATCTTGTGGGACCGGAACGACAGGAGGACTGGTGGCTTCCTGCCGCTCTCGGCGGAGGACACATCGAGCTCCGCGATCTCCGAACCGATGATGTTCATGCTGCCGTCCCGGTCCTGCGCGCGGCCCGAGACGGAGATGACGCTGTCGGGGATCAGGGCATGGCCGACGAGTTGGTAGGTGGCTGGGAAGAAGCAGATCTCGATGGCGGCGTCTCGGTCGGCGAGCGTGACCGCGGCCCAGGCGTTGCCCTGCTTGGTCATCTTCCGGTCGACGGAAGTGATCAGTCCCGCGATCTTGACCGGTCCTTCCTGGCCTGACGCCATGATCTCGGTGATCGTGGTGTCCCGGTTGCGGGACAGGATGTGCTCCGTGCCGTCCAGCGGGTGCGCGGAGACGTACAGGCCGAGCATCTCCCGTTCGGTGGCTAGGAGCTGCTTGCGCGGCCACTCTTCTTCGCTGATCGGGAAGTCCAGGCCGAAGGCCGGGGTGTCGTCTGTGCTGTCCATGCTGGCGAAGAGGTCGTCCTGGCCGTAGGCCTCGGCCTTCTTCACGGGGATGATCGCGTCGATCGCGTCCTCGTGGACGGCAGAGAGGCCCTTGCGGGTGTGGCCGAGGGAGTCGAAGGCACCCGCCTTGATCAGGGATTCCACGGCTCGCTTGTTGAGGGCCCCGATCTCCGACTTGTCGAGGAAGTCGGCGAAGGAGGTGTACTTGCCCTGCTTCTTGCGTGAGGTGACGAGGGACTCGATGACGCCCTCGCCGACGTTCCGCACGGATTTCAGTCCGAACCGGACGTCCTCGCCGATGGCGGTGAACTCGGCAACGGACTCGTTGATGTCCGGCTGGAGCACATTCACGCCTCCCTTGCGGGCGTCGGCAAGGTAGATCGCGGCCTTGTCCTTGTCGTCGCCGACGGAGGTGAGCAGGGCTGCCATGTACTCGGCGGGGAAGTTCGCCTTGAGGTAGGCCGTCCAGAACGAGACCAGGCCGTAGCCGGCCGTGTGGGACTTGTTGAACGCGTACCCCGAGAAGGGCAGCATGACGTCCCACAGGGCCTTGATGGCCTCCTCGGAGTAGCCGTTCTCCTTCATGCCGCCGTGGAACTTGTCCCACTCGGCTGCCAGTACTTCCGGCTTCTTCTTACCCATCGCGCGGCGGAGTAGGTCGGCGCCGCCGAGGGTGTAGCCGGCGAGCTGGCGCGCGATGGCCATGATCTGCTCTTGGTAGACCAGCAGGTGGAATGTCGTGCCGAGGATCGGCTCCAGGGGTTCGCGCAGGTCCGGGTGGATCGGGGCGATCTCCTGCCGGCCGTTCTTGCGGTGTGCGTAGTTCGTGTGCGCGTTCGCTGCCATCGGGCCGGGGCGGTAGAGGGCGAGAGCTGCTGCGATGTCCTCGAAGCGGGTGGGTTCCATCAGCTTAAGGAGGGTGCGCATGCCGCCGCCGTCGAGCTGGAAGACACCGAAGGTGTCGCCGCTGGCGAGGAGCTCGTACGTCTTCTTGTCGTCCAGCGGGATCGTCTCGGTGGACAGGTCGAGGCCGCGGTTCTCACGGACGTTCTGGATGGCCTGGTCGATGACACCCAGGTTGCGTAGACCGAGGAAGTCCATCTTGACCAGCCCCATGTTCTCGCAACTGGGGTAGTCAAAGCCGGTGATCTTGACGCCGTCCTTGGCCCGCATGTGCAGCGGGATCCGGTCGGTGAGTTTGGTCTTGGAGAGGATGACCGCGGCCGCGTGGACACCGGTGTTCCGGATAAGGCCCTCGACGCCGAGCGCGCCGTCGATGACCTTCTTCACGTCCGGTTCGTTCTCGTACATCGTGCGGGCTTCGCCGGCCTCGCTGTACCGCGGGTGCGACGAGTCGAAGAGCCCGGTGATGGGCATGCCCTTGCCCATCACGTCCGGCGGCCAGGCCTTCGTGATGCGCTCACCGTGGGCGAAGGGGTAGCCCAGCAGGCGGGAGGTGTCCTTGATGGCGTTCTTGGCCTTGAGCTTGCCGAAGGTGTTCACCATGGCGGTGAACTCGTCGCCGTACTTGTCGACGACGTAGCGGACCATCTGGTCGCGCTTGCGGTCGTCGAAGTCGAGGTCGACGTCCGGCGGGTTGATGCGCTCAGGGTTGAGGAATCGCTCGAACAGCAGTCCGTGCTCGAGCGGGCAGAGTTCGGTGATGCGTGTCGCGTAGGCGACGATCGAGCCGGTCGCCGATCCACGGCCCGGCCCAACGGGGATCTTGTTGTCGCGGGCGTACTTGCAGATGTCCGCAACGACGAGGAAGTACGAGGAGAACCCCATCGGACCGATGACCTTCATCTCGGTCTCGAACCGTTCCATCACCGCGTCCGGGATCGGAGAGCCGTATCGCATCTCCAGGCCCTTGAGCACGTCCCTGCGGAGCCACGACTCCTGGGTCTCCCCCTCCGGTACATCGGGGAAGTCAGGCATCTCGTTCTTCTCGGCGAACACCTCGTCATAGGACTCGATGCGCTCGGCGATCAGAAGCGTGTTGTCGCAGGCCTCGGGCAGCTCCGAGAAGAGCTCCCGCATCTGCTCGGCAGTCTTCAGGTAGTAGCCGGACCCGTTGAAGCGGAACCTGTTCGGATCGTCCTTGTTCTTGCCCACACCGATGCACAGCAGGTTGTCGTGCGCATCCGCGTGGTCCTCGAGGACATAGTGAGCGTCGTTGGTGGCGAGAAGCGGAATGCCGAGGTCCTTCGCCAGGCGCAGCAGTCCGCCGCGGACATTGCGCTCCAGGTCAAGGCCGTGGTCCATCAGCTCCAGGAAGTAGTTCTCCTTGCCGAAGATGTCTTGATAGGACGCGGCAACCTCGCGCGCCTCGTCGTACTGGTTCAGCCGCAGACGGGTCTGGATCGCACCCGACGGGCATCCGGTCGTGGCGATGATCCCGCTGGCGTGCTCTGAGATCAGTTCCATGTCCATGCGCGGCTTGCCGGACGGGAACTGACCGGTGTACGAAGCCTCGGTCGACATGAAGAACAGGTTCCGCAGGCCTTCGACGTTCCGTGCCCACATGGTCATGTGAGTGAAACGGCCGCCGCCGGAAACGTCCTTGGAGCCCTCGCCGTCGTCCGACATGGCCCGCTGACCGCCAGGGCCCCAGAACTCCTGCTTGCGGCCCCGCCGGGAGGAGGGCGCGACGTACGCCTCGATGCCGATGATCGGCTTGACCCCGTCGAAGCCGCTCGCCACCTGCTGGAACTCGTACGCTCCGAACATGTTCCCGTGGTCGCTCATGGCGATAGCGGGCATGCCCTGCCGGGCGACCTCGGCGAACATCGGCTTCAGCCGCTGAGCTCCGTCGAGCATCGAGTACTCAGTGTGATTGTGCAGGTGAACAAAGCTGTCGGCCACCGGGCAGGCACCTCCGAGGACGGGATCTGGAAGCCCCCAGCCTAACGTCCGCCTCACCCCACCAAGACGTCCCACACCTCGGCCCGTTCACAGCTCTCAGGAGGACGCCGGACAGCGGTCACCAGCTCGTGCAGCAGAGCGGCGGGCATGGCCGGATCTCCCCGGGCTGCGGTCATCGTCAAACGCCCCGGATCGGGGTCCGTATCGCCCGCAAGGGCGTCGAGTCATCGGAACGGCTCGGACGGCGCCGGTGGGTGATCGAGCGGACCATGTCCTGGCTGACCGGCTCCGCCTCACGGGTGACGGGGCGGCGGCGCGCAGTGCGGTCTAGGGGTGACATCGGGGTGAGGCCCCAGCTGGCTTCGAAGGCGCGGGCGGTGGTGTGCATGACGGGGATGTCGCTGTGCAGGCGGGGTGGCGGCCGTCCTGTCGGGCCAACGTCGCGAGGATGAGGCTTATGGATCGAATGGCTTCAAGTTCACCCAGCACTGGAGCACTGGAATAACCGAATCAGGCAACACTGCATTCATTCCCAATCAGCCGAAGGAATTGCGGGATTAGTCGAGCAGGTGCGACTCGCCGACGCCTGCCGCCTATTATCATCCCGTCCGTCCGGACTCGCTAACCCTGAGGAACAGGACCCCCGCCATGAGTAACGCCCTTGCACGTCTCCTCGAAATCGCCCCGGCGCCGAGCCAGCCCCGCGACAAGGATTGGGGTGAGGTCGAACGTGCCCTCGCAGTCGAACTCCCCGACGACTACAAGGAACTCATCGGCGTCTACGGAGGAAGCAACTGGGACGACTACCTCTATGTCCTGGAGCCCGACTGCCCCAACAAGCACTACGACCTCCTCAAGTGGGCCAAGTACCAGTTCGAAGACCTGCAAGGCCTGTGGACGGTCGAGAAGAAGCCGGCAGAACTGGAGACCGAGGGATCCGTGCTCATCCCGTGGGCGACCACGGACAACGGAGAATGCCTGTACTGGCTCGTTCTTCCGGGCGTTGAGCCGAACGAATGGACCGTCATGGTGAACGAGGTGAGCGATCGATGGGAACATTTCCCCGTATCGTGCACGCAATTCCTCGCGTCCGTCCTCACGGGAGAGTTGCAGTCAAATGTTCTCTCCTCATTGTTCCCCCTGGCCACACATGAATTCCGCCGCCTCGGTCCGGTGTGACGATCAGGCGCTCTGCCGGCACGGGCACCCTCGGCCTGGCGGGGTGCTGGGCGGTCCAGCCCAGCACCCGCTGATACACCCGACGGCGCGGCGGCCGGGGCACGGAACGGCCTGCTGATCTGCTCCGCCTATGCGGTCATCGTGCTGCCCCGTCCCGCCGTCATCGAGCTCGCGTCGGCGAAGCCGTGCAGGATGTACCTATCGGGAGCGGGCCCTGCGTCGACGAAGGGGTCTGGCGCTGTTCTGCGCCGGGCCGGCCTTCGAGTTCGTGGCGGCCACGCGAGGGCTGAAAGGTGCAGACGTCCAGAAACCCAACAGAACCGATGTCCGCGCGGGCGAAGCCGGCAGCCAACAGGGCTGTTGTTTGGTACGCGTCGTCACCGGTCCTGGTCCTGGGCGGTCAGGAGGAGGAACAGGGCCTTGGAGTAGGTGGTACCGAGTCCGGTGACCACCGTCTCGGGGGACACGCCGTCGTCGCGCAGAGCACCGACGGCCTCCCGGCCCGCCCGGGCGACGACCCGCTCAGCATCCTGGCGGCGCGCAGCGCGGCAAACGGCGCGTTAGCGGCGGAGATGGTCAGTTGCTCGGTGAGGGCTGCGGCAGGAGCGCACGTGACGAGAACTCACCGACTACTGCCCACATCGCCGGCCGGGGCGGGCGAGCCGGGGTCAACGGTGGCGGCGCTTAACGATCGCCGTGACCGCCGAGGCCGAGGCTCAGGGCGACGACGGCGCCGAGTGCTGGCCACTTCCAGGAGACGCCGGATTTTACAGGCGCGGATTCCGCGTTGGCGCCGCAGTTTGGTCGACGCTGGAGTCTTCGCGGGGGCCGGGGCCAGGGGTCGACGTCAGGCGCGCCCGGGTCTCCCGTGTGAAGACCTCTTGTGCCTCGGCGGCATTGCGCTGATCGTCAAGGAAGTCCGCGCTGGCTGCACAGCGTGCTCAGCACCGGGTTCATAGGCTCTCCAGTGTTCGATCGACTTCGACCGCATGCAGGGGGATCCACCATGAAGAAGAGGCTTGGCCAGATCGTTATGACGGCGACCGCCGTGGCAGCCTTCGGGCTCATCACCGCCGGCCCGGCGAGCGCCGCGTCGTCCTCGTGCTCGTCCTCGGGCGGCACGATGTGTACCAGTGCCAGCATTGCGTCCAACAGCGGCCACCAGGTTTGCTTCGGCGGGAAGCACAACGCCCTGGCTTCGTGGGGGCGCGCCGAGCTCTGGGACGGCGACACCGGGGTGATGGTCGGTTCCATCGCGACCAACGGCTACCGCTGGCAGCAGGCCTGCACCGGCGGGCTGTACGGCCAGCACTACTACCTGAAGGGCACGGGCGGGTTCTTCTACGGGGAAGTCTGGAACTGACCCGTCCGCCGGACGGGCCTTCTGCGGCAGTCCCCGCCGGTCCATTGACGGCGGGGACGGCCGCCAGACCGGCCCCCGTGTCCGCGCCGGGCGCCCGTCACTCTTTGCCGGGCCGCGTCATTCCTCCGTAGCCGGCCCCGTTGCGCCTCTCGCAGTACGCGTCGGCGCTCAGCGACCGGAACTCGGTGGGGCTCACTCCATACGACGCACGGAAGGACCGGGCGAAGACCGCCGGTCCGCTGAAGCCCCAGCGGGCCGCGATGGCTTGTACCTGGTCCGCGCCGGGACCCGAGCGGACCAGCTCTGCCCGGCACTGCTCCAGGCGGCGCCGGCGGATCCGGGCGTGGACACCCTCCGCCTGGCCGTGGAAAAGCTGGTGGAGGCTGCGCAGTGAGATGCTGTGGCGAGCGGCGACAGCTGCAGGCGTCAGCTCCGGGTCGCCGAGGTTGTACTCGATGAAGGCGTGTATCTGCTGCCGCAGGACCTGAGCGCGGACCTCGGCGGGCAGACGGTCCCCGCAGTCCAGATGTTGGGCCAGGCAGGCCGCCGCCAGGCTGACGGCAGCAGCGCTCAGACGCCCCAATTCTTCAGGCCCGCAGTCGCCGCCGTGTTCCTCGAGCGCGGTCATGAAGGACGCCAGGACCGCCGAGATCCCTCGGTCACCGGGTATCCGGCGAGCGAGCATTGTGTCCAGGCGCTGGGCACGCAGGGGTAACACCGTCCGCGGAAGCATCAGGATCGTTGCCCGGACCGGCCCCCCTCCGGCGGGCATCTCGTTGTCGGAAGGGCGCGAGGTGTCCCAGAGCATGAGGTCCCCGGCCCCTACTGTGCACGCGTGGCGGTGCTGGGACATCGACGTGGTGCCCCTGCGCACCAGCGCCAGTTGATACTGCTCCGGGTCCCCGCGCCGGATCATTGCGGGCGTGCGCTGCGAACGCAGGGGCGACAGCTCGAATCGCGCCACACGCAGCTCACCCATGTCCAGCACGGCTGCCTCCCCCCGGAAGTCGGCCGGCCGTTCACTGCTCAGCGCGGCGGGCATCACCTCGCGCGAGATCACGTCGGCGTACCAGTCGAATCGTTCCCGCGCCGGTACCGCGCCTGATGACACCGCTGACCACATCCCGTGCTCCCTTGCTTGCGACCGACCCCAAGGGTGCATTGAAAGGATCATCGTCGGATCAGGGTTCGGTCTCCCGCGTGGCGTGCCCGGCGGGAAATCCGCACACGCCGCACAGCTACCGAGACCACGGACTAAGTGCCCCAGCCGGTAACGGCGGTCCGCTGGCGATGGACAGTCCAGGCGGGTGTGCCAGGAACCTGACGGTGGCCCTGGGTCGGGAAGCGGCGGCAGTGATGAGGAGAGCTGGACCCGACCTCACGATCTGTGCCGAGCGACCGAACCGATGAGCCTGTACCGCAGCCGTATCAGGTCGGGAAGATCTGCCACGTGCTTGAGCCGGTCGAGCAGGAGAGCGATGCGGTGGTCGTCGCCGTCCCGCACTGCGGTTGTGATGGCATCGACCAGTTGGGCAGGTTCCTCGGGCATGCGGGGACTCTTGACCAGTTGCGACGGGGGTATGCCGGCACGCAGCCTGTAGCGGCGTGTACGTGGGCAGGGCCCTGCTGGGGCACTGCTGCGACACCTCCGGACGGGCTTGCTGGCTCTTGGTCCGCCCGAGCGCTCCGTTGGGTCCGTCGACTGGAGTCGTGTTGGCGGATCGGATCCGTCAGTGCTGCAGGATGCGACGCATCACTGCGGAGTTCCCGCAGTGATGCGCCGACCGGCGCCTCGGGTCGTTCGCCAGGTCTGTGCCTTCGCGGGTGATCCGGCGACACGGGTGAGCGACACTACCGGGCATTCGGGCCGGTAGGTCAGAGGTCGCCCTGCCGGTAGGAGCGGGCTGCGGCCATGACTTCCTTGAACCGCTCATCGGCGATGGCAAGCAGTGGGGACTCGTCCTCGAGCTGGGGGTTCATGCCCATCATCCAGGCGCGGGCCACGTGCCGGTTCTCGCACTCTTCGATGTATCGGAAGACCTGGTAGGCGGTGCGCAGCCGGAACTCGGAGTCGAAGCGTGGTTCGTTCTGGCCTCGGATCCAGCGGCCGACTTGCTTGGGGTCTTCGATGCCGGCGAGGCGTGCGACGACGCGCTGACTGAATTGCTCTTGCAGGAAGCTCGCGATGTCCGTGATCTTCAGCTCGGCTGTGTCGCGGTATGCGCGGTTCGCTGCTTCGTCGGTGGCTGCTCGTTGGGTCTGCATGTTTCCTCGTTTCCCTCGCCGCTCACTGCTGGTGAGTGGTTGGTGAGCGGGGGATGTGCGCCGCTAGGACGTGAAGGCTGGTGTGGTGGTTCTGACCGGGGACTGCTCAGCGGTGGCGGGGAATGCCGCGCGTGCGGGTGTCCGGGTCGCTGCGGTGGGCAGCACACCGTCTTGGCCTTGAGGAGGCGCAGAAGTGCGAGGACGTGCTCGTTGCGACTTGCTCGTGCGTGAGAGTAGGCCCGGGTAAGCAGCCTATGGATCTCGTCAACGTAGTTCCCCCTCCTAGGTGTTGCGACAATGGTAGCTGTTTACGGCATGCTTATTCCACGGTTTTCCCGCATGAAAACACCCCCAGATTCCCCCTCGCTGACGCACGCACGTCCTTGACCTGCATTTTTGACATGTGATGCGGTGTGACGTACAGCGCAAGGGTGA
The DNA here is from genome assembly GCF_041106355.1 of Streptomyces sp. BF23-19. NCBI lineage: Bacteria > Bacillati > Actinomycetota > Actinomycetes > Kitasatosporales > Streptomycetaceae > Streptomyces > Streptomyces sp. BF23-19. The sequence continues at coordinate 14,324 of NZ_JBGBPT010000100.1, forward strand.
CCGGTTCGAGGGACGGTGCGTACGGCCAGTCGACGTAGCCCCTCACCAGAGAGTCAACCCGTACTCACGTGCCACTTCCTGGAGTTCCGGGTCTTCCACCTGGATGGTTCGGCGTTCCACTTCGTTCAGTTCGGTGTCGTGCAGGATGGCCCAGCACTGGCGGCCTCCGTACCCGGAGCGATAAGCGACGCCTTGGACCAGTTGGTGGCCGTCCTCGTTGCGCTGGGCGACGGCCCAGGCTGAGATCTGCCGGGCGATGCGCCGGTCCTTGCCATGGATGTGTTCATCGGTCAGGGGACCTGTCACGTTCAATTTGCTGAACTCGCTGTGCAGTGCCTCAGCGAGGATTTTCCTGGTTGCCTCGGAGTCGACATCGAGGAATCTGGCACCGGACGCGGGCTTGAGCCGGACCAGGAGGCGCGCCTCGCGCCAGCTGGCGGGAAGATCCCCGATCTTCATGAGATCGGAGTTGGGCTCCGCATCTCTCATGAGCGCGCGAACCTCTGACTGAACCCTGTGGTAGGCGAGAGCCTCGGCGTAGCATCCGGTCGGGGCGCTGGCGCAGTAGAGCATGCCGTAGGAGAAGAGGCTGAAGCGCCCTGCCGCCGAGCCGCTGAACGTTTCGGGCTCGACCCGATTGACCTTGATGGGCTCGTGAGCCCAGCCCAGGCGCCAGACGCCGTCGTCAGGTGCGGGAATCAGAGTGACGGGAGGTGTGGTCATCACCGGCGCTCTCCGTCTCGGCCGGCCGCAGCGGGAGACGGCTGGGGCACGTGCCCGGCCGTCGCTGGGGACATGCCGGTGGGGCGGTCGGCGGTTCGGGGTAAGGCAGCGGTCATGGCTCCTCGCTTGCGGGTCTGTGCTGTGGAATGTCGTACGAGACGACGCGCGCCCGGGCGTCAGGCGGATCATTGTTCCGTGGCCCGGGCTGCTCTACCGGGCAGTTGGATTCACGGCTGAGGGCGCATCCACGGTGCGCGGGCGCACGCCACGGCGCACGGGCTGCTCAGATGCGGTCATGGTGCAGCCGGAACAGCATGGTGGACGTCTCCCCGGTGGCTGACAGCAGGGTGCTGCCGCTCTCGCGGTCGGGGATGGTGTCCAGGTTCGTGACGGACTCACCGGTGACGATCTGCAGGAGCCGTCTGTTGGCCGAGGGGTCCCACAGGTGGATGCCGGTCTTGCCGGCCGCGGCGAACAGGGTGCGGCCGGAGGGGAGAGCGAGCGCGGTCACCGCACGCATTTCGCCGTCACCAGGGCTGAACTGGCCTGTTTGTTCGCCGCTGCCGGCGTTCCACACTTTCAGGGTGCCGTCCTGCCCGGCACTGGCCACGAGCAGTTCCTGGTCGCCCGGCGCGAGGGCCACGTCGTTCACAAGGTACTGGCCGCATGTGATGGTGGGGCCCTGCTGGGCCAGGCGCTGCGGGTTCCACAGCCTCACATTGCCGTCGCTGCCGCCTGAGGCCAGGAGCGCGCCGCGCCTTCCGCGATGGGTGGCAAGGCACCGGACGCTGAACCGGTGGTCAGGGAACTCGGCCAGGAGTTCCGATGTGCTCAGGTCCCACAGGCACACCCGCCCGTCGGCGCTTCCGCTGGCCAGGAGATCGGTGTTGGTGTCGGCACCCGGTAGCGGCGCCAGTGCCAGAGCGGGCAGGTCGTGCCCGGCCAGCTCGTGCGCGGGCTGTGGGGGCGGTGTGTCTGCCGGGGGCCGGTGGTCCATCAGGACGATGCGGTTGTCCTCCAGCGCGGCTGCCAGGTACAGCTTCCCGTTCACCCGTGGCCAGGCCAGTGCCGTTGCCGTGTGGCCGGTGTGCACCGTCCTCCGTTCGGTGGTGCGGATGTCGAGCACACTGATCTCGTGGGCGCGTGCGCTGGCCACGATGTGGGGCACGGAAGGGGATGGGGCGCTCGCGGTAATGCGCTCCTGCACCCTGGGGGCGTCCTGGAAGGTTTGTGTGGTCAGCGGCCAGCTGCGCACCGTGCAGTCGGCCCCGCTCGTGATCAGCCGTGGCCTGTTCGAGTCGACCTGGCTCAGTGCTGTGACCGACTCGGTGTGCGCCGGCAGCGGTCGGCCCACGGCTGCCAGGTCGGGCAGGCTCCATAGATGTACGCTGCCGTCGCCTCCTGCCGAGAGGAGTCGGTGGTGTCCGTCCACCTCGGCCACCATCAAGGTGGTGACGGATGTGCTTCGGCCGTGCGGAACCCGGGGGCCCGGTTCTTCAGGGCGATCCGTGCGGTGCACGGAGATCTGTCCTCGTTCGTCGGCCACGGCGTACTGCCCGGGTGTGGGCAGAGCGACCAGTGCCCGCACCCGCGCGTCGTGCCGCGAGAGCTCCTGGGTCGTGCGCCCGTCGAATCCGTACACCTCGTTGTTGCGGGTGAACAGCAGCTGTTGCTCTCCGCCGGGCGAGGTGAGAGCACACAGCAGCGGGGCGACGTCCGGCAGCTGTGGTAGGGCGACGTCGACGGGCCGGAACACGGCGGGGTGCAGTGCGGCCAGGTGGCCGTCGCTGAACGCGGCCAGCAGAACCGGTGTGTGTTCCGCCGGTTGGTACAGGGCCAGAGAACTGACCCAGGTGCGGGGGCGGCGGGGGACGGCCTCGAAGGCGACCCTCCCCTGCAGGGTGTCCACGACGGCCACGGACCCGTCGGTGCTGCCGGTCGCCACGAGGTGGCCGCCGGGCAGGGCCAGCAGATGGGTGATCGCTCCGTCATGGACACGCAGCGGTGCGTGGGCGGCGCTCCCGTCGCGGCGGAGCACGTGCAGTTGTCCCTGGTCGTCCCCCGCCACCACCAGTGGGCCGCGCCTTCCTGTGACCCCTTCGACCGTGGTGAGCGCGGTGGCGCGGGAGCGGGTCACCAGCCATACATTGTCCGGGCCGCGTCCCTCGCTCCACACCGGGGTGACCGGTTCCTGTGCAAAGGCCTCGGGCGCCTGGGGCCGGCTTTCGTGGGCCGCGGCCTCGCCCGCGTGGTGGGCCAGGCGCAGGCTGGTTGCGCGGGAGCGCGGGTCCAGGTAGCGCGAGAACGGCTCCAGCCGCGCCCACGCCCGAAGCCACGGGTTGTCTGTCGGACCGGCATCGTCTGCGGCGAGCAGTCGGCGTACCGTCAGGCTCGACTCCCAGGGCAGCAGGGTCGGCGGAACGTGGGTGTCGTCGAGGACGCGGCCGCGGGCGGCGTGCTCGGCCAGGTGTCGGCGCAGGTAGGGATGGGGCGGAAGGCTGGGATCCTCGGGAACGAGTTCTGCGAGGGCGGCTGCGATCTGGCGGTGGATCTCGGTGTGCCGGCCGGTCTCCAGGGGATCGCTCACTGGACGCTCCCCAGGTCCAGCAGTTCGTCTTCGGTGTTCATGAGCAAGTCGGCGAGAGCCTCGTGGGCAGGCCGGTACACCAGCCGGTTGTCCTCGTGGTCGTGGGCGAGATAGCCGCTCAGTCTGCCGGCGAGAAGCTTGACGATTGCCGCGTCCCATTCCTCGGCAGGCAGTCGTCGTCGTAGGAAGACTCCGGCCATCTGGGGCCAGACGTCGGACCACGGGACGCCCGCTCCCTGGGCGAAGGCCGATGCTCGCAGCAGGGCCAGGGCGATGTCGCGGGGCAGGCCTGGCTCGTCTCGTTCGACGAGTTCCAGATCTCTTACCAACAGTCCGCGGATCCCCTGCCGCAGCGTCGCCTGCCACGTTTCCTGGCCGGCCAGTGCAGCGGCGTCGGGAACGGTGCGGAGCTGTTCGCCGGCGAGCCGGGCATGGATGAACCATGGGGAGAGCACCGGCGCCACCAGCTGGGCGGCCTTGCGTGCCGTGCCCTGGTTGCCGTCGGCACTGATCAGCGCGTAGAGGTAGTCCTCGATGCCCTGCTGGGCATCCTCGCCGTCGGTGCGTTCCACCTCCGCGAGAGGGAACACCTGCTTCAACTCCTGCAGCAGTCCGTGGTCGGCACCGGCATGGTGCGTGCCGTCCGCGGTCGGGGGGCGGGTGGAGCGGATTCCGATCAGCAGCCGTACGGCGGGCCGCGGACCTTGCGGATCATCTTTCCGACGGGCTACGGGGACCTGTAAGGAAGGCTGGCAGTACTGGCTGAGCGGGGCCAGTACGTCGTGGACGATGCGGTGACGCTCCAGTGCCTCGTCCAGCCCGTCGATGACCAGGGTGACCGTGTGTCCGGTGCTGCTCACGAGCTCCTGCAGTTGCTGCGTCCAGCACAGGACCGGGTCGTCCGCCGGGCTCGGAGGATGGGGGGTGGTGCCCAGCGCGCGCAGGATGTCGGAGGTCACTGTTGCGGCGTTCCGGCGATGTGCGAGGACCGCTGCGGTCACGGCACCCTCGGGCGGAATCGCGTCGGGGTCGACGAGTTCGGTGGCTGTTTTGTAAAGAGGGTCGGTGCGGAAGTGGGGGTCGCTGAGCACCACCGCTCGGGCGACGACAGCCGATTTGCCGCTGCCGGCGCTGCCGGTGACCAGCAGGACGCCCCGCGGGCGCTGTGGCCCCAGAAACGCGGCCACTTTGCGATTGAGAGCTCCCCGGCCACGGAAGTACCATCCCGCGTCGCTTTCCTGGGTGCGGCCGGTGGCGCGGTCGAGCCAGTAGCCGTCCGCGGCCGTCGCCTGCCGGTGCTCCGCGCCGATCAGGCCGCGGACGTTCACGTACCCGGGGTTGGGCAGGCAGGGGCTGGGTTCGTGGCCGCTGCCGTCGACGAGGCGGCGTAGCCGGTAGCGCCTGCGGTCGGCGCGGGTGGGCAGGGCATCGGCGTAGGCCGCCCTGAACTCGTCCACGCTCAGGTACGGCTCGGTGATGCCGGTCTTGGTCCGCTGCAGTCGTTCGAACACGTTGCGGAGAGTCGTGGGGAAGCGGCGCACCTCGACGGTCTGATTGTGGTCGCAGGTGACCAGCACGTCCAGTTGGCAATGCTCCTGGCGGTGCGGGCCGACCTCTCTGAAGAGGCTGTCGAGTTCGGTGTTCAGCTTGGCCGCGTAGCAGGCGTTGACGATCACCAGCACGTTTTCGACGTGGGAGTCCAGTGCGGCCATGACGATGTCGCTGGTGCGCACGGCAGTGGCCAGGTTGCGTCGTTTCACGGTTTCCGGGAGCTTGAGGAAGTGTGTGCCGGAGGTACCGGGGATGCCGTGTCCGGTGATGAAGACCACCAGTGCGTGGCCGCGCATCTCCCGCACGTCTTCGCTGCGGAGCAGGTCCTCCACGTCCTCGCGGCAGGTCAGGTCAGGCGTCGGCAGCTGCTGAAACCCTGGTATCAGCCCGCTGGGGCCCCACCACTGGGCCACGACCTCGAGCTGTTCGTCGATCCCGGCGGTGAACTCGTCCGCTTCGTCCTCGTCGAGGTCCTCGTAGTTGCGGACCGCGACCGTCAGCAGCGTTCGCTGCTTGGCCCTGTCGTCCTCGTCGACTGCGGCTAATGCGGGTTCCTTCTGAACCTCGCCCCCCGTGCGTTGCATCTCACTAGTGTTGCAGGCATGACTGACCAGGCGCAGGGGTACAGCCCCAATCCTTCTCCCGGACTCGAGCCGCAGCTCGTCCCTCGCGTCACCCACGATGCCGTCGTGGTCGTTCCGGGCATCATGGGCAGCGAGTTGTACGACACCGGCCGCAAAGAGGTCATCTGGGGATTAGCGAACAGCGGGTGGCTCACCCGGGCCTGGCTCACCCGCTCCGGGCTCGACTCACTCCAGTTGACGTCCGACGAACTCGCCGGTGACCACGGCCGCGTCAGCGCGCGCCGACTGCTTGAGACCCCCACCTGGAGCCCCTTCTTCAAGGGCTTCGAGCCTTACCACAAGCTCCTCAGCACGATCGAGAACACCGTCGCCCATCGCGACGCCATCCTGGCCTTCCCCTACGACTGGCGCCTGCCCGTCTCCGCCCACGCCCACAACCTGGCCACCGCCGCCCGGGACCACCTCACCCGCTGGCGCAGCCATCGCGCCCAGATCGCCGCCCGTGCACACGCTGTCGACGAACGCGAGGCCCGACTGGTCTTCATCGCCCACTCCATGGGCGGTCTGGTCACCTACGCGGCACTCAACCTTGGCAACGACCTGGACCTCGCCGACGACACCCGCGGGGTCATGACCCTGGGCACTCCTTTCCAGGGATCCGTCGTCGCCGCCAACATCCTCAACACCCTTCAAGGCGCTCCGCTGCCCCTGCCGCACAACCGCCTGGCCACGGCGGCCGCCACGATGCCCGGCGTTCACGATCTCCTGCCCCGGTTCCGGTGCCTGGAGGACGGCCCCACGGTCCGCCGACTCACCCCCGCCGACGTCGCCGACCTGGGCGGCGACAAGGAACTCTTCGCAACGTCCGCGGACTTCTTCGACAGCCTCTACCGTCGGCCGCTCCCCCACCACCGGCCCGTCGCCGGCATCGGCCAGGAAACCGTCCAGTCCCTGCAGCTCCATGGCGGCGTCGTCCACGCCTCCGAGTACTGCTTCCGCGAGAACAGCGACGGCGAACTCAAGCGTGACAAGCACGGACGACCTCTGCGCTACCCGGTCAAGGGCGACGGCACCGTCCACCGTGACTCCGCCTCACCCGTGCGACGCGCGATGCCCATCCACGCCCAGCACGGTGCGCTCGCCAGCGGCAAGCAGGCACGGCGCGCGGTCGCCGACTTCCTCCTCGAGGACGACCATCTCGGCCCGGACCAGGCGGACGAGGGGCTGGGGCTGAACATCCCCGACTACGTCCACCCCCATGCCAAGTGGGACCTCATCGTCACCGGCACCGACGACGCCGCCGGAATCGAATGCACCGTCTCGGCCGTCGACAGCGAATACACCAGGTCCGCCCGGGTTCAGGCCGACGGCGACGACAGGCTCCGCGCCACCCTCACCGTCCCCGACACAGGCCTGTACCGCGTGACCGTCCGCTCCGACCACAGCCCCACCCTGACCCAGCTCGTCTTCGCAGGACCGGACGGCACCACATACCTCGACGAGTGAGAGCGGGAAGGTCGTCGTGGCGCACCTCAAGGTCGGTCGGGCTCGCTCGCGACCGGCTGGTTCCCGTGGGTGAAGACACGGCGTGATCTACGGTCTTACTGCGGGATTCGGCGTTGTCGTGATGTGGGGCGGAGGGGTCGTCGTGGCCAGGTTGTTGGGGCGGCAGGAGTTGGACGCGCTGGTCGAGTTTCGTGGGTTCGCGTTTCAGGAGTCGGACGAGAGCGTGGTGCCGGTGCCGTTCCCGGACGACTTCCAGTGGGGTGTGTTCCTGCAGGCGCACGTGCGGCGGTTCGATCTGTTCAGCGCCGGCCACACCCACACCGCCGCCGTCACGGCCAGGGTCTGGGACAGCCGGCCCGATGCCGATGCCGATGCCGGTGACTGGGATGAGCGGGCCGAAATCGACTACGAGTCCGTCACCGGGGATGTGGCCGTGTGGGGATCAGGCCGGTCGGAGGACCTCATCCGGTTGGGCCGTCCCGGGACGTGGCGGGTACGGGTGTCCTGCGTCGGACGAGCCGAGGTGGAGGCTGTGACGCGGTCCGAGGGCACGGCCTACCGTCTTGAGCGCTACACGATCGATTTCTGGCCGACAGTCCTTTGACAGGGTGGGCCCGCCTCTCACGCGCGGCCCACCCCGTCAAACGGGCGCCGAAGTCAGCTGATCTTTACGATGAAGCCGTCCTCGACGCCGTCGATGACCCGGTTGGCGTTGTAGAAGCCGCGCAGCAGGTTTCCGGCGGCGCCGTTCTCAGGCCCGGGAACCGGCATGACCGAGAAGTTGTTCTTCTCGACGTGCGGGTCGTATTCCTCGACCGCGGAGCCCTGGTAGGTGGAGGCGAAGGGGAACTCGTCGCATTCCTTGCCGCCGTCGGTGTAGTTCGCGCCCCAATGGTGCTTGCACTCCCGCACGGCCACCGCCCGGTTCCGGTCGTGGCGCTTCTGGTCGAGGAACAGGCGGTTCAGGGGTTCCTGGACGGTGTCGCCCGGCACGTTCTTGAGCGCGTTGAGAGGCTTGGTCGCCCGAGGGTTCGCGAAGGCCTGCTTGATGTGCTCGGCCACCGCCTTTTCGGGCGCCCCGGGCTGTGAGCTGTACTCGAGCGTGGCGATCATGCTGAACGCCGCGCCACCCTTGTTGGCCGGGTTGCCTGCGCCGGTGGAGTTGCGCAGGTAGGAGGCGGCGTCCCACCGAGGGGCGAACATGAACGGCTTGCCGGTCTTGGGGCTCTCGCCTACCCATCCTGCGGGAAGGGTGGAGGTGACCGAGGGCTGGTAGACCGCGGCGATCAGATCCGCCGCGCCCGCTCCCGTCCCCTGCCCGGGCGCGTAGCGGACGGAGTGCGTGTAGTGGGGGCTGGACTGCATCTCCAGCCAGGTCTTCGTCACCGGCAGGGCCTTGCCCACGTCCGGCGTCGCGGCGGCGGGCCAGTCCTGGGCGACATCGCCCTTGAGGCCGATCTTCAAACCCGACACACCGGTGGAGCCCACCGCGGTGAAATCGGTGACGTCATAGTCGAAGTAGATCGTGCGGTCCGTCTCCTTGGGGACCGTGCCCCGCACATACACCGTGTAAGAGCTGGTCCCGACCGCGCCGCTCTTCCTCGCCCACACGGTGACCACCTTCAGGCCCGTGCAGACGGCGAACCTCGATTTGACGAAGACCTGGGATTCCCCGGCCAGGTTCTGCCTGCACTCGTTCAGCATCACCGCCCGGGCCGGCTCCGGATAGGACACCGCCGCCGGCGACCGGGGACTTTCGATCTGGCCCAGGCCGAGAGCCTGCACTTGGCGTCCGGAGGCCACGGCTGCGGGGACCGTCGCCTTGATGCCGTAGGAGGCCGCCGGGCCGACCACCTCCAACGGAGTCGTAGGAGCCTCGCTCGCGGACTCCGCGCTCTCCGGCAGCCGAGCTCCCGTACCTTCCCTCAGCTCCTCAAGGGAGGGGAACGCGGCTCCGGGCGCGAGCATGAACGTGCGGGCCTGATGAGGCTGGGCTCCGTCCGCTGCCGATGCCGGACCGCTCACTTGGAACAGGACGGTCGCGGCCAGGGCGGCTAACAGCGAAACGCGAGCACGACGAGGTGGTGATGTGGATGTGATGGTTCCCCCCTGGGTTCTCTGACGAGCGGATCTCGCTCGGAACACCACACCTATATCGAGCATACGATTGCATCCGGAATGATTTACATCTCATCTGGCGTGATTTGCGGGCCCATTGGCTGATCCCCCAGGACCTTGGCCACACCGCCAAACAGAGCGGGGAAACGATCCGATGTCGGGCTGGTTGACAACCTGATTCCGAACCCGTGGGCCGGGTGGCGGTACGGGGGTGTCCAGGCGGGCCTCACAAGCCGTTCGCCACTAGCTTGGGTACATGCGAGCAAGCGTGGGAGACCGACTGCTGGTCCATGGCAGGACAGTTGGACAGCACGATCGGTCAGCAGAGATCGTCGAAGTGCTTGGCCCGGAGGGCACGCCTCCCTACCGGGTCCGTTTCGAGGACGGGCACGAGACCCTCATGTCACCGGGCCCCGACACTGTCGTAAGGCACATCGAGGAGGAGTAGGCACCCAGATTCCTGAGCCGGCCGGAAGGGCTCCGGGGTGTCCTGGTGGTCACGGGATGCCCCTGGACCGGACTGCTGGCGAAGTGACTCCAACAGCGCCCGAAGTCCCACCAGTCGCCGGAGTTCCGTTCGCGTAGCGGGAACTGTGACGCTTACCCGAACGCCGAGCATTTCGCTGCACACTGCCGGTCCTGACCTGCGTCTTTTGGTTCAGAAACACGTTTTGAACTCCAGCCGCCAGCCCCAACCTGTCCCGCGGCCGCTCAGCCGGCGGGCGCGGCCGGCCCCTGACCGAACCGCGGAACGCCCTCCACCCTCACGTCCAGGCGCAGCCGCTGAAAGCGCAGCCGGTGGCGGTAGATGCCGCCGCGGTCGATGGCGCGATCCGCGCTGACCTCAGCGACGAGGGCGGGGTGGACGAGGGTGGCGTCGAGGACGTCGTCGCGGCTCCCCCACGTGGCCGAGAAGCGCACGCCCTCCCACGGGTGTCCGGGGGCAGCCGCGGTGAGGTGTTCGGCGACCTGCCGGGCGGCGTCCGGGCGCAGGGGTACGGTGCGGCCGACGGCGCGTAGCCGTCCGTCGTGGTCGTGGCGTCCGAGGACGAGGAGTTGGGGGCGGGTCAGGGTGCCGGTGATCGCGCCGACGATCGTCTCCGTGGTGACCCGTCTTCACTGGTGAAGTGTCGGTATTTGCAGCGTGCGCAATTCCGCGACAACGGTAGGTGCGCATGCCAGCACTGAAGGAAGCGGGGCAACGGCCTTCGGGCCAGGTTCGGCTACGGCTGGTTGGTGGACGGCCTGGTGAGAGCGAGACGGGTCCAACGCTGCAGCTCTTCTTCGTGGCTGCCTGTCCCCGTCTGCTGGGCGACCGCCGCAGTGTCCTCGGGTGTCGGGTCGCCGTTGCGGGAGAGGAGCTCCAGTGGCCAGGCCGGGATGGTGGGCTGCTGACCGTCGAAGGAATGCCAGTCCCAGGGGCCGTCGATCCGCCAGGCACGCCCGTCATGGTCAACGATCTCATCGCCTGCCTCGAGGAAGGCGTAGGGGCGGAACAGCAACTCGATGCGGATCGGTTCACCGCCGACCGGATCGAGGGCATATCCCTGGTCCTCGAGCTCGGGATCGTGGGCTTCGCCCTGCCGCAGGATCTCGAGGTAGCAGGCAGGGCGAGGCAGCATGCCAGTCACCAGAGGCGGATCGAAGTGGTGGACAGACGCGACGTGCACCACGGACGGCGCGATTCCCACCAGGCAGGTATCGCCGGCCTTCAGGTCTGTTTCCGCCGGCACGGTACGGAAGTAGGTACGGTCCCAGTCGAAAGCCTCCGGGGTGGGCAGCGCGGTCTCGCCGTTCCAGCAGAAGCTGTGCGCCTCCGGATCGACGTCGTTCCACGGCCACCGTACGGACACGTAGAAGCGAGAGACCGAAGCGACTGTGGTCTCGGTGAGTGGGCATTCGAGCGTCAGCACATCGCCGATCCGGAACCGGACACCACCTCCGTCCAGGCGATGCCGGCCCATCGGCCCGTCTTCCCAGTCACCCATCATGTCCTCCTCGTCAACCGGAGCGATCATCACAGACGGGGACGTGCTGCCCCCACAGGGGTCGCTGGCGGGTGCACGGGGGAGCTCTGTCCCCCGCCCCTGCACCCGGCGTGGGCACAAAAGCCCGGTCCGGGTGACGGCGTGATCTAGGGGCTGGTGGGCTTCGACCCGGAGTCCGGCCACCTCACCGTGTGCCCGGAATCGTCGGCCTGGGCGGCGAAGGTGTGCCTGGAGCAGGCCCGGGTCATCGCGGCCGCCAACGCTGCGGCCAGCCGTACGGTCGTGCGCAGCCTGCGGATCCTGCCGCCCGGCACTGTGCCCGCGCCCGATCCGGCCGACGACACCCCGGCCCCGGGCAGGACTTCCATGGGGCCGGTGAAGACACGGGAGACGGCGTGCGCGGGCTACCGCCGCGCGCTCGCTGCGCATCAGAAGGTCGCGGTGCCGCGCCGGGTAAAGCCGGGCATTGCGGAAGCGGTCCAGTGGCAGAACGCCGCGATGTGGTAAATGAGCCGGTGGGCGTTCCCCGACCCCGACGAGCAGCTGGCGCCGATCGACACCGCCGGCCGCGAGCGGCCCCGCGAGGGTTCATCCCCGCGCGCGGGGAGCGGTACAGCTGCGGCGACTTGGGGGCGTGGCGCCAGGTTTCATCCCCGCGTACACGGAGAGCAGTCCTCGCGGGCTTGCCGCTTGACCTTGTTGGGGCCATCCCCCGCACGCCTGGGGAGCAGGACCTGCAGCCCACGGGCGGCACGCGCGTCCAGGGGTCCGCGTGCGCGGGGAGCAGACTGGGCGTCCTGGCACTTTACGACGGGCGCGGACTGTTTTGCAGCACTTCACGAGAATCCGGCATTTCGGACGCCGAGGTCGTCCGATTGCTGGCAGGGCTACCGACATTGGCCAGCGCATCGTCGAGCACCGCATGAGGGTCGGGATCGACTACTCGAGCTGACCTAACGGCTTTAAGGGGACGCACGGCGCCGCCGGTGAACTAGGCAGTCTCGTTTGGATCATGAAGGTGAGCTGTTGCTCGGTAAGATTGATGGTCCGAGGGGCAACGAGGGGGTGTGATGACACTCGTCATCGAGCTGCGGCGCGGGGTCTCAACCCCTCGGACCGGACGGAAGGCAGGACCACGTCCCGCAGCAGGGGCACTTGAGCGGATAGTCGTCGATGGCGAGCTCTGGGCGGCCCTGGAAACGTTGGGCCGACACCGGCTGCCCACCCTGGCTGACGTCGATCCTTACGGGGAGACCCTGCTGCGCGGTGAGGCAGTGGACCGCATGGTGCGGGAGCTTGAAGGTTCGGATCTTGCTCGGCTGCGAGGCACCGAGAGCCAGGCCGTCTCGACGCTACTGGCCTGGGGCCTGCGTTGCCGCTCGGACAGAGAGCTGCGCATTGCCTTCTCGGGCGATTAGTCCGCCACTCTCCGATCATCTGATCGTTGGTCCGGGTATGCCGTTGACTGACGCGCAGTGGGCGCGGATCGAGCCCTTACTGATCGTTTCAGAATGAGTTGAGCCACGTGTCTTGTGCGCGACGATCTTGGTCGGCAGAGTGTCCGGGTGCGTGCTGATCTTGTGCCCGATGACCTGTGGGAGCGCATAGCTCCGCTGCTGCCTCCCACTCCCGAACGGCGGCATCGTTACCCCGGGCGTCTGCGTGTTCCGGATCGGACGGCGTTCGCGGGCGCCATGTATGTGCTGCGGACCGGTGTCGCATGGCGTGACGTCCCCGCCGAGGCTGTCGGCTGTTCCGGGGTGACTGCCTGGCGTCGGCTTCGGGACTGGACCGAGGCCGGCATCTGGTCGCGCCTGTATGCCGCGCTACTGACCGAGCTGCGTCGCGCGGACCTGCTGGATGTGGACGACTGCGCTGTCGACGGCTCGCACGTGCGGGCGCTCAAAGGGGGGATCATGTCGGCCCTTCGCCCGTGGATCGCGGTCGTCCCGGCTCCAAGCACCATCTGATCGTCGACCGTCACGGAACCCCACTCGCCGTCACGCTCACCGGCGGAAACCGCCATGACGTCACCCAGCTCCTCCCGCTGCTGAACGAGGTCCCGCCGATCCGGGGCCGGCGGGGGCGGCCCCGCCGCAAGCCCCGGCGCCTGTATGCCGACCGTGGCTACGATTTCGACGAGTACCGCCGCCTGCTGTGGAAGCGCGGTATCAAGCCGGTGATCGCTCGACGCGGCGTCGCCCACGGTTCCGGACTCGGCAAGGTGCGCTGGGTCGGCGCGGCAGCCAGGGCGGCAGGCCACCCGCATTCGACCGCGCCGCCTACAGGCAACGCAACACAGTCGAGCGATGCATCAACCGTCTCAAACAGTGGCGCGGCATCGCCACACGCTACGAGAAGACCGCGATCATCTACCGGGCCGGACTACACGTCGCAGGCATCTTCATCTGGTCCGCACGGTGATCCAAACGAGACTGCCTAGTCCTTCAGCAGCTCGTCGCGCACCGGGATCCACTCCAGCGCGGACCGGATACCGTCCTCCAGGGACAGCTTCGGCGTCCATCCCAGCAGCTGAGCAGCCCGGTCGCTCTTGGTGTAGCCGCCGGCCACGTCGCCGGGGCGCGGGTCCGCGTCGATCGTGGCCAGGGGCGTGCTGACGACGTTGTTGAACGCCTCGCACAACTCACGGACCGTGGTCCCGCTGCCCGTGCCGAGGTTGATCGCGATCGAGCGCTTCGACTCCGTGAGGATGGAGTCGAAGCGCTCGATCGCCGCGACGTGGGCCGCGGCGAGATCCCACACGTGCACGTAGTCCCGGATGCCCGAGCCGTCGCGCGTCGGATAGTTCGTCCCGGTGATCGGGAACGGGCGGCCCTCCTGGTGCGCCTGGATGAGCACACCCAGGGCGTGGCTGGGCCTCTTGAGCTGGAGCCCGGTCCTCCGCTCGGAATCGGCCCCGATCGGGTTGAAGTAACGCAGGGACAACACGCGGGGGCCGGCCACTGAGATGTCGGCGAACATCTCCTCGCACACGGCCTTGGTTCGGGCGTAGGGGCTCTGCGGCGCCAGCGGCGAGTCCTCGTTGACCGGCGAGCCGTCCTCGGCCTGGTAGATGGAGGCCGAGCTGCTGAAGATGATGCGGTCGCAGCCGTTGCGGTGCAGGTGACTGACGAATTCGAGGCTCTTGGTCACGTTCGCCGTGTAGTAGCCGATCGGGTCCGCGACGGATTCCGGGACCACGATCAGCGCGGCGCAGTGCACCACGGCGGAGATGTCCGGGTGCTCGGCGAAGATCCGGTCCACCAGCGCACCGTCGACGATGTCGCCCTCGTAGAAGGTGCGGCCCTCGGTGAACTCACGACGACCCCGAACCAGGTTGTCGAGGATCACCGGGGTGATGCCCGCGTCCAGGCAGGCCGAAGCGACCGTGCTGCCGATGTAGCCGGCTCCACCGGCGATAAGGACCTTCTCCACGATGTTTCTCTCCCGGCCTCGTTCCAGCCCCAGCAGGCGACCGGGCAAGGCTATAGGACAAGGCACACGGGCAAGGGCGGCCTCTCGGCTGCCCGGCCAGGCCCGGTTTCACGGACGCGGGCGACGCCCGACGTCCCGTGCGGGCGCCCTGCTACCAGCTCGGGTCACCGTGCCTACGGTTCCCGGATTTCCCGCGCTCTGTGTACAGCGGGGCCTCTACAGTCCCGCCCGACATGTGATCACGGGGTTGTGCGGAAGGGGCCGAATAGCGGGATCTGGGCCTGGACGGGGTGGTGGACCGCCCAGGCCGGGGCCGATGGGCAGGGATGGGGTGGGCGTGCGGCAGGCCCGTGTGTCTGTGGTGCGGGCCGCCGGTCGTGGGATGACGGGGTGCGCCGTATCGATGGCCGGCTCTCGGGACGGCTGTGCTTCGGCGGATGTCTGGTCCGGAACGGTGATAGCGGGGCTGAGGGTGGCGCCGTCGGCCTGATGGGCGCAGGAGAGGCTGGATTCCAGGCGGTCGATGAGGTCGGTCCGACGATTCCCGTGCGTACGGACTGAACCCGGGGGCTTGGACGGCTTCTTCAGGTTCACTCGCCGACTCCCGCGCGTCCGGGCTGGACTCCAGGCCGCTGGTCGCCCGGTCCACGATCTGCCGTGGATTCCCGCTCGTACGGGCTGGACCGGCGCCCCCCGTCGATTCCCGCGTGTACGGGCGGACATCATGCCGCAGTGGGTGGCGTGAGCGAAGTACGGCCGATTCCCCGGGGTACGGGGCTGGACCTGCTCAGGAGTGCGCGCATCCGGCCGTGGCGCTGTCCACGTCCGCGCGTACAGGCTGCACGGTCCGCCGTTACTGACGTCAGTAACAACTACCGGTCGATTCCCGCACATACAGGCTGAACAACGGGCTGCAAGCCCAGCTCGGCTCGCACGCCGGTCGATTCCCGCACATACGGGCCGGACGGACGCGCCCATGGAGCCGTGGGTGAAGAAGCCGCCCTCCTCCCGCGTCACCCCCGCACCGTGCACCAGCACAGCGAGCCCGGTTGTCGCTCCTACGGGCGGCGTCACCGTCCCCACCAGGTTCGTACCGTCCAGCGACCGGAACCGAACTTCCCACTCAGAGGCCATAGCGACCATCGTAGGGATGCGCACCGCCGTCAACGAGACCACCAACGGTGGCCACGCGACGTCCGCCGGCCCTGGAAACCCGCCGCCACCAGCGACACGGTGGCTTGGAAACCGGCGTCGGCCGCCGCCCTGCGGACGCTCGCCCGGAGGCCGTCATCGCAGGCCACCCCGAACCGCGCGTACACCACCAAGCCGGCCCGCCGCAGCGCCTTGCCGCCTCCACCCAGGGTGGGGCATCTGCACGTCAGCGGACCGGGCGTGATGTCTGTCAGTCCTCAGCCGGGCTCGGGTGCAGCGCCTTCGTCACAACGTCCTTCTCCAGCTTGAATCGATTCTCCAGCCCGTACTGCTTGGCGTGCTCCGTCACCACGTCACCGAAGACGGCCGCCGCCTCCAGCCAGTGGCGCCACCGCTCCGCCGAGTACGGCCCCTGCAGCGCCTCGATGCGCGCTGCCTCGCTGGCCAGCTTGAGCTCGACGAGTCTCTGCCGGGCCGTTGGTTCGCCTACTTGTTCGTCTGCCACGCCCGGATCCTAGGTGCCGGGTACGACAGTGCCCCGTAGCCACTCGCCGAGGATCTCCTCCTACCCAGGCATCATCCTGGGTACTTGCTTCCGATCCTGTGATTCGGGTGCTCTGACGGTACCTGGGCTGCGATCACGTTGATGACGCGGCGAATCACCCGAGGCCGCGAAGGCCACAGGCTCAACGTCCTTGGTCGGCCTGCCTCAGGCCGCTTGACGACAGGAGCTCATCCTCACAGCCCGGCCTGAGCGAGCAAGGACTCTGCCTGTTGCCGCGTGAGATTGGGCGGGGCCGGTGCGGCTGGGGGACAAATGTGGCGACTGAACGACAGCATCCACTCGGCAAGGGGGTTGTCGGGCTCCAGCGTGGCCACAACCTGTTCACGCAGCGCCGGCGGGGTGTCTGCCCGAGTCGCGATCGCGTTCCTGACGAAGATGTCCTCGTCCCTTGC
>NZ_JBGBPT010000101.1:0-22839 GCF_041106355.1 Streptomyces sp. BF23-19
GGTCCAGGTCGTGGAGCGCGGCCCGCGCCCGCGCCGCGCCGCAGCCCAGCGCCGCGTACACGAGATCGGGGACCCGGCGCAGCTCCCGGGTCCGGGCCTCCGCCGTCAGCCGCCCCACCGCGCGGGCGACCGCCGAGAAGGGGGTCCGCGGCGGGACCTCCAGCAGCGGCAGCCCGTGCCGGGCGCAGGCCTCGGCCAGCGCGGCCGGGACCTCCTCGTGCACCGGGGCCACGCCGAAACCGAGCGCGGCCGCCCCCGCCCCGGCGAGCCGGGCCACGTACCCGTCGGGGTCTTCGGCGGGACCCGCCCCGGCGGTCAGCAGCAGCTCGCCGCCGAGCAGGTACGGGGAGGGGTCGGGCATCTCGGAGGCGTGCACCCCGTGCACCCCGGCCGTGGCCGGCCCGGCGAGGTGGCGCAGGCCGAGCTCCCGGTCGCCGAGCAGCGCGGCGAGGAGCACCGGCGGGGTGAGCGGCTCCCCGGCGGGGCCGTTGCCGTCCTCAGGATCACGGGGAGCGGCAGTCATGGATACTCCGTACATTTCAGCTCTGCCAGATGGATGAAACGTACACTCCCCACCCTCGGGTGGCCCGCTTACGCTCGAAGTACCGCACACGTCAGGCCAGAGAAAGAGGCACAGCCATGAGCACGCAGCCGCGCGGCCCCGTCGACTCCTCCCGCATCCCGCGCTACGCGGGCCCGGCGACCTTCGCCCGTCTGCCCCGCCTCGACGAGGTCGGCGGCAAGGCCGACGTCGCCGTCGTCGGCGTGCCCTTCGACTCCGGCGTGTCCTACCGTCCGGGCGCCCGCTTCGGCGGCAACGCCATCCGCGAGGCCTCGCGCCTGCTGCGCCCGTACAACCCGGCCCAGGACGCCTCCCCGTTCGCGCTCGCCCAGGTCGCCGACGCCGGTGACATCGCGGCGAACCCCTTCAACATCAACGAGGCCGTCGAGACGATCGAGGCCGCCGCCGACGAGCTGATCGGCAACGGCTCCCGCCTGATGACCCTGGGTGGCGACCACACCATCGCCCTCCCGCTGCTGCGCTCGGTCGCGAAGAAGCACGGCCCGGTCGCGCTGCTCCACTTCGACGCGCACCTGGACACCTGGGACACCTACTTCGGCGCCGAGTACACCCACGGCACCCCGTTCCGCCGCGCCGTCGAGGAGGGCATCCTCGACACCGAGGCGCTCTCGCACGTCGGTACGCGCGGCCCGCTGTACGGCAAGCAGGACCTGGACGACGACGCCAAGATGGGCTTCGGCATCGTCACCTCGGCCGACGTCTACCGCCGTGGCGCCGACGAGGTGGCCGACCAGCTGCGCCAGCGCATCGGCGACCGCCCGCTGTACATCTCCATCGACATCGACGTGCTCGACCCGGCGCACGCGCCCGGCACCGGCACCCCGGAGGCGGGTGGCATGACCTCCCGCGAGCTGCTGGAGATCATCCGCGGTCTGTCCTCCTGCAACCTCGTTTCCGCCGATGTCGTCGAGGTCGCCCCGGCGTACGATCACGCCGAGATCACCTCGGTCGCGGCCTCGCACACCGCGTACGAGCTGACGACGATCATGTCGCGACAGATCGCGCAGGCGAAGGGCAAGTAAGCGAAGTGACGCACGACCACGACCTGGTACTCCGGCCCACCGAAGCCCAGAAGGCCGCCGCGCTCGCGCCGCCGCCCGGGCGGACGGGCGGGGACCTGGTCGTGGAAACGCTCCGCGGCCTCGGCGCGACCACCGTCTTCGGTCTGCCGGGGCAGCACGCCCTCGCCCTCTTCGACGCGGTCGGCCGCTCCGACCTGCGCCTCGTGGGGCTGCGTACGGAGAACAACGCGGGTTTCGCGGCCGACGCGTACGGCCGGATCACGGGCGAGGCGGTGCCGCTGCTGCTGTCCACCGGCCCGGGCGCGCTGATGGCGCTGCCCGCCCTGGCGGAGGCGGCGGCCGCCTCGGCCCCGGTCCTCGCGATCTCCTCCCAGGTCCCGGTGGCGGGCCTGGGCGGCGGGCGGCGCGGGCACCTGCACGAGCTGCGGGACCAGTCGGCGTCGTTCCGGGACGTGGTGAAGTCCGTCCACACGGTCCGGGCGCCCTCCCAGATCCCCTCCGTGATCGCCGAGGCCTGGGAGTCGGCGCTGAGCGCCCCGCACGGCCCGGTGTTCGTGGAGATCCCGGAGGACGTGCTGCGGGCCGAGACGATCGTCCCGCAGGTCACCGGCGTGGACGCGACCCCGCACGAGCTCGCGCCGCGGCCCGAGCTCACGGCGCTCGCCGCCCACTGGCTGGAGAACGCCACCCGCCCGGTGATCATCGCGGGTGGTGGGGTCGTCCGCTCGGACGCGGCGGGCAAGCTGAAGCAGCTCGCCGAGCGGCTGAACGCGCCCGTCGTCACCACCTTCGGCGGCAAGGGCGCCTTCCCCTGGACCCACCCGCTCTCCCTCCAGTCCTGGCTGGAGGACCGCCACATGACCGACTTCCTGGAGGACGCGGACGTCCTGCTGGTGGTCGGCTCGGGCCTCGGTGAGCTCTCCTCGAACTACCACACCTTCTTCCCGACGGGCCGGGTCGTCCAGATCGACGCGGACCTCGGCAAGCTGGAGTCGAACCACGCCGGCCTCGGCATCCACGCGGACGCCCGCCTGGCGCTGCAGGCCCTGCTGGAGACGGTGGCCGAGCGCCCGGACCCGTCCGCCCCGGAGCGTGTCCGCCTGGTCCTCGCGGACATCGCGGCGCGCCTCGCCACCCAGGACCTGGCCCTCGAACAGGAACTCCTCGGCTCGATCCGGGCGGCCCTCCCGGCCCGCTCCCCGTCCTTCTGGGACATGACGATCCTGTCCTACTGGGCCTGGTCCGCCTTCGACCCGAAGCACCCCAACACCATGCACTCGGCCCAGGGCGCGGGCGGCCTCGGCTACGCCTTCCCGGCGGCCCTCGGCGCGTGCGTCGCCGAACCGGACACCCCGGTGCTCGCGGTGTCCGGCGACGGCGGCGCGATGTACTCCGTCGCGGACCTGGCCACGGCGAAGCAGCACGACCTCGACGTCACCTGGCTGATCGTGGACGACGGCGGCTACGGCATCCTGCGCGAGTACATGACCGATTCTTTCGGGACAACCACCGCCACGGAACTCACTCGCCCCGACTTCGTGGCCCTGGCGCAGTCCTTCGGCGTTCCGGCGGCCCTGACCTCCCCGGATACCCTCCGTACGGACCTCGCCGAGGCCCTGAGGACTCCGGGCCCCTCAGTCCTGATCATTCCGGCCACCCTGCGCATGTTCGCACCGACACACGTCTAGGGGTTGTCCGCGGGCTGGTTAGGGTGGCCCTGATCAAGCCACGGGTGGAGCGCGAGGGGGAGCAGTGTCGTTCGAGGAAGAATGGGGCCGGCACAAGCAGACGGCCGCCGGATCCGCCGACCCGTCGCCGCAGATGCGGTTGAACCAGCTCCCCGCCGACCAGGGCGGCTCCCCGGCGCCCGGCGCCGGTGCCGGGTACGGGGTGCTGGCCATCACCCCGCCCGAGAAGAAGAAGGCGGCCAACACCATCGAGAACGTCCTGCAGCCCGGCACCACGAAGGCGGCGGACGCAGCCGACGAGCCCACCAAGAACGCGGTCAAGGCCTTCAGCGGCTGGGCGACGGCGGCAGGCCTGTCGAAGGCGCACACGCACTGGGACGACCAGGTGAAGCGCCTGATGGGGCGCCTGAACTCGGAGAAGACGGGACTGCGCGGGGCTTCGAACCTCCTCTCCGGAACCGATCAGCTGACGGGCAGCGGCTTCCAGCCCGTGCAGTCCAAAGTCACCGGAGTCTAGGGAGAGCCGTGCCGAACTACACCGAAGTCATGCAGACGGACCTCTCCGCGCTCACCACCGCCGCCGACGGCTGGAAGGCCATGGCGACGCAGTTCAAGACGATGGAGGACGTCTACAAGGACGAGGTGCAGAGCGTCTCCTCGGGCAACGGCTGGCTGGGCTCCAGCCAGCAGGCCGCCGCCACCCAGTCCTCCATGACGCGCCAGGAGTTCGCCGCGGCTCAGAAGGAGGCGCTGGCCATGGAGTCCCTGCTCCGTGACGCGCACGCCCGGCTGACCGACCTCAAGGGCCGAGTGGTGTCGGCCGTGGCGGACGCCAAGACGGCCGGCATGAAGGTGTCGGACGCCGGCATCGCGAGCTACGACTTCAGCAAGGCCGACCCGGCCTCCGTGAACGCGATCCGCCACGACCCCGACCTCCCGGAGATCGAGCGGTCCTGGACGAGCAAGATCTCGGACACGGTCAAGGCGGTCTCGGAGTTCGACGAGGACGTCAAGGTCGCCCTGTTGAACGCGTCGGGCGCGGACGGCACGGCGATGTTCGGCTTCAACTCGAAGCCCGTCAACGACGTCGAGGCCGTGGAGGCGCTGGCCCTCACCCAGAAGATTCGTGACGGCAAGGCCTCGCCGGAGGAACTGCGGCACTACAACGACGTCCTCAAACAGAACTCCGGGGACGCGCACTTCGGCGAGGCGTACCTGAACTCGCTGGGCGCGAAGGACACCCTGCTGCTGGCGGACCAGATGAACCTGGCGGCCAACGACCGCGGTGCGTCGGCGGCCGACAAGAAGCTCTACGAGTCGATCAACTCCGGCCTCGCGGGCACCATCGCCTCGGGCACCAAGGACCCGAACAGCTACGCCTACAAGCCGTTCGTCGACGGCCTCAAGGAGCAGGGCGCGGAGCTCGTCGCCAAGGGCGCGAGGCCGACGTACGGGTACCAGGCCCTCGTGACCCTCATGGGGAACGGCAACGGCTACGGCAAGCAGTTCCTCAACGACATCGGCAACGGCATCATCGAGGCCGAGAAGTCGAAGCCGTACATGTACAACCACGCCTACGACGCGGCCCGCCCGAACCTGGTCTTCGACCCCTTGGACGGCCTGCTGGGCATCATGGCCAAGGACCCGGGTTCAGCCGAGTACTTCCTCGACCCCGCCGCACACGGGAACAAGAACGACCACCTCGACTACCTGCTGACCGATCGGGAGTGGCAGGACGAGTGGCTCTCCGGTGGATACGGCAACATGAAGATGGAGAACCCGGACAAGGCGGGCGGCCTGGGCGCCGCGATCCAGGCCGCGGCCACCGGTCACGTGGACGGCGAGAGCCTGGGCGCGCCCGGCCCGCACACCGAGGGCCAGGCGCGGGTGATGCACAACGCCATCCGCCTCCTCGACGACGAGATGGGCGGGGACGAGTTCCCGGAGCACCTGGAGAACCTCCAACAGCCGATGGCGAAGGCACTGGTCGACTACGTGGCCGACACCCACGTCATCTTCAACGGTCAGCAGTCCGACTACGGTGGTGCGGCAGGCAGGGATGCCATCTTCGGATCGGGCGACGAAGCGCACATCGCAGTGGGCCAGGGCAGCCTGGTGCGTGTGGTCCGAGGCATCGCAGACGACGGACCTGCCTTCGCCCTGCTGGTCGAGGCGGAACGGGCGTACGCGGCGGACCAACTGGCGACGGTCCCCGAGTACTCGGGCGACTCCAAGCACGGAGCCAGCTCGTACTGGGACCACCGGAGCAAGGAGATCGGCACGGCGGCGGGCGCCCTCAACGGCATCGGTGCCGACGTCTACAAGGACAAGGAAGACGACCAGGTCCAGTGGGCGGAGGGAGCGGCCGAGCACTCAGCGGCCGGCCTGAACGGACTGATCGGCGAAATCCCGGTCGTGGGCACGGTCGGAGGCTCGTTGATCGACTCGGCCAAGTACGAGTGGGTCGAGGGGGTCAAGAGCGAGGCGGAGGAACAGGGCAAGAAGGATTCCAGCAAGAACTATGGGCAGGGCGTCGACGCGACCAACAAGCTCTTCGACGAGTGGGGCAAGCAGAGAGGCATCACAGGAGATGGTCCGTTCGCGTCGGCGAAGGACAATGCTGGTGGCGGGTACGAGGATGGACGGAATGCTGCTCGTACGCATCTCAGGTCGTAGTGGGGCCGACAGGGCCGTCAAGCGATCGATTGCCGCCCTCGTGTGCGTGGTGGCGGTTTCATCGTGTTCCGGGCCGAGCCCTGCGCCACGCGCTGATGACCTGTGCAGTGTCGCCGAGTCCTCGGACGAGGCTGCGGCGCTGCGGCAGATCATCGGTTCCGGAGACTACGAAACCCAGGTCGACTCGACCACCGATGGTCTGACGAGTCGGTTGAAGAAGGACTTGCGTGAGCGCAAGACCGACGACTGGACCACTCCTGCCGACATGTGCTCGTACGTCCCCGCGAACCAGTCGAAGCCGCACCGAGTGCGGGTGGAGTTCGGATGGACTCCACCCGCTGGGGCGCAGGGGGCCAGGCCTGCGGTGAAGGACGCCAGCCGGTACGAGGTGAACGGCGCGCTGATCGAGACGGACGACATCGCGTCGCTGCTCCGCATTCGGTGCGATCTGCCGGGAGAACTCGGAGCGCCGTCGAAGCAGGTGTTGCTGTACGGGGACGTTTCCTACTCGATCAACATCCCACGGACGGATATCGACCAGGCGGCCAGGGACCGGCAGACCACCTTCGCCTACTTCATGACCCGCCGCGTCACCGACGCGCTCGGCTGCGAGAACAAGCCGCTGGAGAAGCCCCCCGTGGTGAAGCCGCTCCCCGCCCCCTGACCGGCACCTCGGCCAGGGTCGCCACGATCGCGGGTGCTGAGGGTGACCGGGCTTCAGGCGTCAGTCACCATGCGTGCCGTCCTCGTCCCCGTCCTCGTAGGTGTGGAGGAGGAGGCTGACCACGGCCACGCCCAGCGCCGTACCCAGCCGGGCCCACGGGTTCTCGGTCAGCAGGCCGACGATCTTCGCCGCGAGCAGCGCGATGAGGAACGCGGTGACGTACGGGACGACGGTGCGGACCGTGCGCTGCACGAAGGTGCCGCTGGCCCAGTGTTCGTGATGAGTGGACATGGTCCTCGATCCCTTCGCTGCGCCACCGCGATCGGCGGGCGGCCGACTTCCAGCATCGGCAGCGCGCCCCGTCCCTCACAGATCCGGAAAGTCGTGGCTTGACAGGCTCCGCACCGCCTCCCCGCCCCGGTCGGACGCGGCCCGCGCGCCCCCGCCGTACGACAGTGCGATTGTTGCGGCGGGATGAAATCCGCCGGTCGGAGCGTTGGCGCTTCCGGCAGGACAGGACGAACGGGGAGGCCTCACGTGGCGGCGGCAGAGACAGCGGCTGGGGAGAAACAGGGCTGGGGCAAGCGGCTGGCGGCATACACCTGGCGGTACAGGACCAATGTGCTGCTCGCGCTCGGCTCCTCGCTGGCCGGTATGGCCGTCATGGCGGTCGTGCCGCTGGTCACCAAGGTGATCATCGATGACGTCATCGGGGACCGGACCAAGCCCATGACGCCCTGGGCCGGGGCGCTCATAGTCGCGGCCCTGCTCGTGTACGTGTTCACCTACATACGCAGGTACTACGGCGGGCGCCTCGCCCTCGACGTGCAGCACGACCTGCGCACCGACATGTACGCCACGATCGCCCGCCTCGACGGGCGTCGGCAGGACGAGCTGAACACCGGCCAGGTCGTCGGCCGCGCCACCAGCGACCTGCAGCTGATCCAGGGCCTGCTCTTCATGCTGCCCATGACGATCGGGAACTTCCTGCTCTTCGGGATGTCCCTCGGGATCATGCTCTGGCTCTCGCCGCTGCTGACCCTCGTCGCCCTGCTCATGGCCCCCGCCCTGTGGTTCATCGCCAAGCGCAGCCGCAAGAAGCTCTTCCCCGCCACCTGGTGGGCCCAGGGCCAGGCCGCCGCCGTCGCGACCGTCGTCGACGGGGCCGTGACCGGGGTCCGCGTCGTCAAGGGCTTCGGCCAGGAGGCGCAGGAGACCGGCAAGCTGCGCGAAGCCGGCCGCCGGCTGTTCGCCGGCCGGATACGGACCATCCGGCTCAACTCGCGCTACACCCCCGCCCTCCAGGCCGTCCCCGCGCTCGCCCAGGTCGCCATGCTGGCCCTCGGCGGCTGGCTGGCCACCAACGGCCAGGTCACCCTCGGCACCTTCGTCGCCTTCTCCACCTACCTCGCCCAGCTGGTCGGACCCGTCCGCATGCTCGCCATGGTCCTCACCGTCGGACAGCAGGCCCGGGCCGGCGTGGAGCGCGTGTTCGAGCTCATCGACACCGAGCCCGAGATCCACGAGGGCACCCACGAACTGCCCGCCGACGCGCCCGCCACCGTCGAGTTCGACGACGTCCGCTTCGGCTACGACCCCGAGCGGCCGGTCCTCGACGGGTTCTCGCTCTCCGTGGCGCAGGGCGAGACCGTCGCCGTCGTCGGCTCCTCCGGCAGCGGCAAGTCCACCGTCGCGCTCCTGCTGCCCCGGTTCTACGACGCCGACGGCGGCGCCGTCCGCGTCGGCGGCCACGACGTCCGCGAGCTGACCTACGACTCCCTGCGCGGCGCGATCGGCCTGGTCCCCGAGGACTCCTTCCTCTTCTCCGACACCATCCGCGCCAACATCGCCTACGGGCACCCCGGCGCCACCGAGGAGCAGATCGAGGCCGCAGCCCGTGCCGCCCAGGCCGAAGGGTTCATCCAGGACCTGCCCGCCGGGTACGACACCAAGGTCGGCGAGCAGGGACTCACCCTGTCCGGCGGCCAGCGCCAGCGCATCGCCCTCGCCCGCGCCATCCTCACGGACCCCCGGCTGCTGCTCCTCGACGATGCCACCTCCGCCGTCGACGCCCGCGTCGAGCACGAGATCCACGAGGCCCTGCGCTCCGTCATGGCGGGCCGGACCACCCTGCTGATCGCCCACCGCCGCTCCACGCTCGCGCTGGCCGACCGCATCGCCGTACTCGACCGCGGGCGGCTCGCCGACATCGGGACGCACGAGCAGCTGGAGAGCCGGTCCGCGCTCTACCGCAGGCTGCTCACCGACCCGGACGCGCTCGGCGCCGCCTCGCCGCGGACCCCGGACGCCCGGGTGATGACCGAGTTCGAGCGCGAGCTCGACCGGGACCTCGAACGCGGCATCGAGCTGGAAGCCGAGATCGACTCGGAGCCCGTCAACGCCAAGCGCCGCGTCGCCGGCGGGGTCACCCCCGAGCTCTGGCGCCGCCAGGACGACGCCGCTGCCGACACCACCACCGCTGCCGCCGCCCCCGCCGCCGCGGGTGGCGCGCCCGGGGCCGGGCATTCCATGGCCGGGTCCGTCGCCGGCATGCCCGCCACCCCCGAACTGCTCGCGCAGGTGGCCGCGCTGCCGCCCGCCGACGACCTGCCCGAGGTGGACGAGACCCGCGCCGCGGCCGCCGAGGAGAGCTACGGCCTGCGCCGCCTGCTCCACGGGTTCTGGGCGCCGCTCGCCATCAGCCTCGGACTCGTCGCCGCGGACGCGGGGGCCGGACTGCTGCTGCCGATCCTGATCCGGCACGGCATCGACCAGGGTGTGGAGCAGGCCGTGCTCGGCGCCGTCTGGGTGGCCGCCGGGCTCGCCCTCGCCGTCGTCGTCGCGCAATGGGCCGCGCAGTTCGCCGAGACCCGTATGACGGGCCGTACCGGCGAGCGCGTGCTGTACGCCCTGCGTGTCAAGATCTTCGCCCAGCTCCAGCGCCTCGGCCTCGACTACTACGAGCGCGAGCTGACCGGCAAGATCATGACTCGGATGACCACCGACGTGGACTCACTGAGCTCCTTCCTGCAGACCGGGCTCGTCACCGCCGTGGTCTCCGTCTTCACCTTCTTCGGCATCCTGATCGCGCTGCTCGTCCTGGACGTCGAGCTCGCGCTGATCGTCTTCGCGACCCTGCCCGTCCTGGTCGTCGGCACGATCGTGTTCCGCCGCAGGTCCGTCGCCGCCTACGAGCTCGCCCGCGACCGGGTCAGCCTGGTCAACGCCGACCTCCAGGAGTCCGTCTCGGGTCTGCGCATCGTCCAGGCCTTCCGCCGCGAAGGCTCGGGAGCCAAGCGCTTCGCCGAGCGCAGCCACTCGTACCGCGAGGCCCGGGTCCGCGGCCAGTGGCTGATATCCGTCTACTTCCCCTTCGTGCAGCTGCTGTCCTCGGGGGCCGCCGCCGCCGTGCTGATCGTGGGCGCGGGCCGGGTGGAGGCCGGCACGCTCACCACCGGCGCGCTGGTCGCGTACCTGCTCTACATCGACCTGTTCTTCGCGCCCGTCCAGCAGCTCTCCCAGGTCTTCGACGGCTACCAGCAGGCCACGGTCGCCCTCGGCCGCATCCAGGGGCTGCTGCGCGAGCCCACCACCACCCCGCTGCCCGAGCGGCCGCGCGCGCTGGAATCGCTCGGCGGGGAGATCGCCTTCGAGAACGTCCGCTTCCAGTACGGGACGGCCGAGGAGCGGGGCGAGAAGGGCGAGGCCCTGGCCGGGATCAACCTGCGGATACCCGCCGGGCAGACCGTCGCCTTCGTCGGCGAGACCGGAGCCGGGAAGTCCACGCTGGTCAAGATGGTGGCCCGGTTCTACGATCCGACCTCCGGCCGGGTCACCGCGGACGGTGCGGACATACGGGAGCTGGACCTGACGGCGTACCGCCACCGGCTGGGCGTCGTCCCCCAGGAGGCCTACCTCTTCCCGGGGACCGTCCGTGACGCCATCGCCTACGGGCGCCCCGAGGCGAGCGACGCCGAGGTGGAGGCCCCCGCCCGCGCGGTCGGCGCCCACGACATGATCGCCACCCTCGACGGCGGCTACCTGCACACCGTCGCCGAGCGCGGCCGCAACCTCTCCGCGGGCCAGCGCCAGCTGATCGCACTGGCCCGGGCCGAACTCGTCGACCCGGACGTGCTGCTGCTCGACGAGGCCACCGCCGCCCTCGACCTGGCCACCGAGGCCCAGGTCAACCGGGCCACCGACCGGCTCGCCGGCAAGCGCACCACCCTGGTGGTCGCGCACCGGCTGACCACCGCGGCGCGCGCCGACCGGGTCGTGGTCATGGACCGCGGCCGGGTGATCGAGGACGGCACCCACACCGAACTCCTGGCGCGCGGCGGCCGGTACGCCGAGCTGTGGCGCACCTTCGTCGGCGAGGACGAGCGCGCCGCGGCCTGAACCGCCGGCCTAGGGGGTGCCCCGGGATCAGAACTCGCCGAACAGCAGGTTCCCCGGGGCGTCCTCGTCGGTGCCGGTGTAGTACTCGCGTACCGCGTCGAGCAGTTCGTCGACGCTGAGGCAGCCGTCCCCGTTCGCGTCGATGCGACGGAACAGCGCCTCCGCGTCGGCGGGGCTCAGCCGCGTGTCGAAGGCCTCCTGCGCCCGGTGGAACTCCTGCGGGCTGATGAACCCGTCGCCGTCGGTGTCGGCGATCGTCAGGATCGCCCGCATCATCGGCCGGAACGAGCGGTCGTAGGCGGGCCCGCCCTGCGCGTACAGGCGGGTCATGCCCTGCTTGTACTCCTCCGGCGTGACCTTGCCGTCCCGGTCGATGTCCAGCTCGGTGAACAGGTCCTGCCAGAAATCGGCCAGACCGCCCATCACCAGCTCCGCCTTGGGCGAGCCGGCCGGCTCCGCGAGGGCCGTCAGCAGCCGCGAGCCGAGCGCGATGATGTCGTCGGCGTCGATCACGCCGCTCCGGTCGGCGTCCAGGTGCGTGAAGGCGCGCGCCAGCTTGCGGTCGAGCAGGTCGTTGGTCATCTCAGGGCCTTTCACGGCCGCAGCACGGCTGCGGTGACGGCGAGCGGGGTATGGGTCACCTAGCGTAATCGCCCGCCCGGGTGTGAACTTCCGCTCTCCCGCCGGGAAGTGACGGATGCACCCGTACGAGGGAGGGGGGCCGCCCTCGGTGGGTCGGGCCCTTGCGCGTGGCAACCATCCGAGGGGTTCGGGCGTCGTACGTGCGTGCGTGCTCCGTACGTACGACCGATCGGGGGACAGGGTGTTGCAGGGATGGAGGAGGCGCGGCCGCCGGGTCGCGTCCCTGGGGGTTTTCACGGCGGCGCTGTGGCTGTGCGCGGGCGGGCTGTTCACGCCGCCGGCGGCGCAGGCCGCGACCGAGGGCTGCGGGGGCCGGCTGGCTCGGACGGTGGCGTTCGAGACGGGTGAGGTGCGGGTCTACAAGAGCCGCAACCAGGCCTGCGCGATGACCGTGGCGCGGGTCTCCGGCGAGCGGCGCCGGATGGCGGTGAGCATCCAGCCGCGTGGCGGGGTCCCGGTGCGCGAGGCCGGGCGATTCACCCACCATGCCGGGCCTGTCACTGTGGGCGCGATCAACCGCTGCGTGTATGTAAAGGGGAGCGTGGGGGCCGGATCCGCGGATTCCGGCTGGATCCTGTGCTGACGGACAGGCCCAACTAGGTCTGTTCAGTGGTGCGTTCGCCCGGCTAGGTTCACGGCGACCGAAGTGAACTCCAGGGGAGGGTGAATGCGCAAGACGCTCGGATGGCTGCTGTCGCTCGTGGTGCTCATCGGCACCATGGGTGCGGCCGGCTCCACGGCGCAAGCGGCCACAGCCGCGCAGCCGGCGGCCGCCACGGACATCAAGGACCAGATCCTCGGCATTCCCGGGATGAGCCTGATCGAGGAGAAGCCGTACCCCGGCTACCGCTTCTTCGTGCTGAACTACGAGCAGCCGGTGGACCACCGGCAGCTGTGGAAGGGCACCTTCGAACAGCGCCTGACCCTGTTGCACAAGGACGTCTCACGGCCGTCGGTGTTCTTCACCTCCGGCTACAACGTCAGCACCAGCCCGCGCCGCAGCGAGCCGACGACCATCGTCGACGGCAACCAGGTCTCTCTGGAGTATCGATTCTTCACGCCCTCCCGTCCGGACCCGGCCAACTGGTCGAACCTGGACATCTGGCAGGCCGCCAGTGACCAGCACCGCCTCTTCACCGCGCTGAAGAAGATCTACAAGAAGAACTGGCTGGCCACGGGCGCCAGCAAGGGCGGTATGACGGCGACGTACTACGAGCGCTTCTACCCGCGCGACATGGACGGTGTCGTCGCGTACGTCGCGCCCAACGACGTCGTCAACGACGAGGACTCGGCCTACGACCGGTTCTTCGCCAAGGTCGGCACCAAGGAGTGCCGCGACAAGCTGAACGCGGTCCAGCGCGAGGCGCTCGTGCGCCGTGAGCCGCTGGAGGCCAAGTACGCGGTCGCCGCCGCCGAGAACGGCTGGACCTTCACCACCGTCGGCGACCTCGACAAGGCCTACGAGGCCGTCGTGCTCGACTACGTGTGGGCCTTCTGGCAGTACAGCCTGCTCGCCGACTGCGCTTCGATCCCGGCCGCCGCCACCGCGAGCGACCAGCAGATCTGGGACTCGATCGACGCCATCTCCGGCTTCTCGGCCTACGCCGACCAGGGACTGGAGACGTACACGCCGTACTACTACCAGGCCGGTACGCAGCTCGGTTCCCCGGACATCAAGCTCCCGCACCTGAAGGGCCTGAGCCGCTACGGCTACCAGCCGCCGCGCAACTTCGTGCCCCGCGACATCCCCATGACCTTCCAGCCGGGGGTGATGGCGGACGTGGACAGGTGGGTGCGCGACAACGCCCACCAGATGCTCTTCGTGTACGGGCAGAACGACCCGTGGGGCGCCGAGCCGTTCCGCCTCGGCTACGGGGTCCGCGACAGCTACGTGATGATCGCGCCGGGCGCCAACCACGGGGCGAACGTCGCCAAGCTGATGGACGGTGAGAAGGCCCTCGCCACCGCGAAGATCCTGCAGTGGGCCGGGGTGGCCCCGGCCGCCGCGCTCGCCGACGCGGGCAAGGCGGCGCCGCTGGCGGCGCCGGACGCGCAGCTCGACCAGCGTGACCTGGAGCGCGAGCCGCAACTGCGGCCGTAACCGGGAAACCGGGACGGACCGAACACGCGAGCCATGAGCCGCGGGCCGCGGGCCGGCGCCTGAGCGATCAGCGCGTCAGCCCGTGGCCCAGCGGGTAGCGGCCCGGGACCGGGACGGGGAGGTGGCCGACGGGCCGCAGCGCCCCGGTGAGCACCCGGGCCGCCGCCCGCATCTCCACGTCCGTCCACGAGTACGTCGCCAGCTCCGCCGCGCAGGTCGGCAGCCGGGCCGGGTCGTACGGGTTGCGGACGGCCAGGGTGACGACCGGGACGCCGGTCGCGATCAGGTCCGCCACCAGCGTGCGCTGCGAACTCTCGCCTTCCGGGACGTTGTACGTGCACACCAGAACGGCCGCGTGACCGGCCGCGGCGGCCACGGCGCGGGCCGGTGGCACCGCCGTGGCACGGCAGCCCAGGGCGGTCAGTTCCCGGGCCAGTACGGCCGTAGGGGGGCCGGTGGTACCCGTGGGGGAGACCGGGTCCGTCCCGGTGACCAGCAGGCGTGGCCCGGACGTCGCATCGAACGGCACCAGCCCTCGGGGGTCGGCCAGCAGGGTCGTCGTGGCCGCCGCGATCGCGTCGGCGGCGTCGAGATGGTCCTGCGCGCCCACGACGGCGTCCACCTCCTGGCCCGTGGTGTACGCCTCGTCGAACAGTCCCCGGCGGGCCTTCAGCTCCAGGATCCGCAGCACCGACTCCTCGACGCGCGCCTCCGTCAGCTCGCCCGACTCGACGGCCGCCCGCACGCTGCGCTGCGCGAGCGCCAGGTCCGGTGCGTTCAGCAGCTGATCGCAGCCCGCCAGCAGGGCCAGGACGGGCACGCGGTCGTCCCCGTACTTCTGGCGGACCCCGGCCATGTCCAGGGCGTCGGTGACCACCACCCCCTCGAAGCCTAGGCGTTCGCGCAGCAGACCGGTGACGATCGGCCGGGAGAGGGTCGCCGGATCCCCCGAGGGATCGAGCGCGGGGAAGACGATGTGCGCCGTCATGATGGCGTCCACGCCCGCCTCCACCGCGGCCCGGAAGGGCGGCTCGTCCAACTCCTCCCAGGCGGCCCGGGTGTGCCGCATCACCGGCAGCCCGACATGGCTGTCGGTCTCGGTGTCCCCGTGGCCCGGGAAGTGCTTGGCGGTGGCGGCGACCCCGGCCCCCTGGTAGCCGCGGACCTGGGCGGCGACCAGCTGCGCCACGGCCTGCGGGTCGGAGCCGAAGGACCGTACGCCGATCACCGGATTGGCCGGATTGACGTTCACGTCGGCCACCGGCGCGTAGTCCTGCCGGATGCCCATGGCGGCCAACTCGGAGCCCGCGAGGTGCGCGGCCCGCCGGGCGTGGGCGGTGGAGCCGGCCGCGCCGAGCGCCATCGCCCCCGGGAGCAGGGTCGCGGGCTTGCCGATCCGGGCGACGGCGCCGTGCTCCTGGTCGGTGGAGAGCAGGAGGGGGATCCGGGCGCCGGCGGTCAGGGCGGTCTGCTGGAGACCGACCGAGAGCGCGGCGATCTGCCGTGGGTCGCGGGTGTTGTGGGCCCAGGCGAAGTAGACGACCCCGCCGAGGTGGTAGCGGGAGACCAGTTCGGCGGCGGTGCGCACGCCGAAGGCGGCCAGGTTCTGCTCGGCGTCCGCCGGATCGGGATCGGTCGCCGAATGCCCGTAGGCCCGGGAGACGAAGAGCTGCCCGATCTTCTCGTCGAGGCTCATCCGGTCCATGAGGGCGCGCAGCTGCGCCCGGCCGGGGCGGCGGCTCGGGGGCCGCGCGTCGTCGGGGGCGTGGTGGGGGCGGGGGCCCACCGCGGCGGAAGCCGCCCCGGCGGCCGTGACGGCGACCATGGCGGCCGCGGCGAGCAGGTTCCGGCGCGAGGCGTGGTACGGCACGCGCCGGACCCTACTGCCGGGGTACGCCCGGGGGGTGACGGACACTCGGAAGGTCCCCCGGAAGGGGCCACGCGCCGGGCCCGGCACGATCCGGATGGGACGGCCTAGCCCTCCTGGCGATCCGCCCAGTGCTCCTGAAGGCTCCGTACGGCCTCGGTGATCGCGGGGCGCCGAGCCGCCCCGGTCCGCCACAAGGCGTACAACCGGCGTACGGGGCCCGGCTCCAGCGGTACGGTCACGGCTCCCGGCGGCAGCGCGCCGGTGCCCAGCCGGGGTACGACGGCCACCCCGAGCCCGGCCGCGACCAGCGCGACGATGGTGTGGTTCTCCTCCGCGACGTGCGCGATGTCGGGCTCGAAGCCGGCGGTGCGCAGGGTCCGTACCAGCCAGTCGTGGCAGACCCGGCCGGGCGGCTGGCAGACCCAGCGCTCGCCGCCGAGGTCGGAGCGCCGGATGACCCGGCGCGTGGTGAAGGGGTGCCCGGCCGGCACCACCAGGTCGCAGAGGTCGTCCCCGATCACCGCCTGCTCGATCCCCTCGGGTGCGGGCAGCGGGGCGATGTCCCAGTCGTGGGCCACCGCCAGATCGGTGACTCCCCGGGCCACCAGTTCCACGGAGAGGTGCGGGTCCACCTCGGTGAGCCGGACGTCCAGGGCCGGATGCCGGCGGGCCAGATCGGCCAGCACCTGCGGCAGCAGCCCGCGCGCCGCCGAGGCGAACGCGGCCACCGTCAGCAGCCCGCTGGGCTGCCCGCGCCGCTCCTCCAAGGTGGTCTCGGTGCGCTCCACGATCGCCAGCAACTCCTGCGCCGCGTCGGCGAGATGGCGGGCCTCCTCGGTGAGCGCGACCCCGCGCCCACGCCGCTCCAGCAGGGTGGTGCGGGTCTCCCGTTCCAGCTTGGAGATCTGCTGGGAGACCGCCGAGGGGGTGTAGCCGAGGGCGGCCGCCGCACCGGCGACCGAGCCGTGGACGGAGACGGCGTGCAGGGCGCGGAGCCGGGCGAGATCGAGCATGCCTCCATCGTGGCACCACAAATATCCGTAAGCAACGCTTCATCCATCGCTGAAGACATCCGAGCTGGTGCTACATGGTCAGACGGTCGATGCTCGAAGCATGCGTCCCGTACACACCGCCCTCGCCGTGCTCGTCGCGGCAGTCTGGGGCTTCAACTTCGTGGTCATCGAGATCGGCCTCGACCACTTCCCGCCCCTGCTGCTGTCCGCCCTGCGCTTCCTCGTCGCCGCCCTTCCCGCCGTGTTCTTCGTCGGTCGGCCCAAGGTCGCCTGGAAGTGGATCGTCGGCGTCGGGTTCGCCCTCGGCGTGGCCAAGTTCGGCCTGCTCTTCACCGGGATGGACGCCGGTATGCCCGCCGGGCTGTCCTCGCTCGTGCTGCAGATTCA
Source organism: Streptomyces sp. BF23-19 (assembly GCF_041106355.1). Taxonomy (NCBI): domain Bacteria; kingdom Bacillati; phylum Actinomycetota; class Actinomycetes; order Kitasatosporales; family Streptomycetaceae; genus Streptomyces; species Streptomyces sp. BF23-19. The sequence goes on from NZ_JBGBPT010000101.1 coordinate 17,045, forward strand.
GTCCGTCTTCACCGCCGTCCTCGCGGCCGTCCTGCTGCGCGAGCGGCCGGGCCGGGTGCGGGTGCTCGGGATGGCCGTCGCGCTCGCCGGGATCGCGGTCGCCGCGGTGGACGGCGGGACCTCCGGGCCGGTGCTCGGCTTCACGCTGGTCGTGGCCGCCGCCGCCTGCTGGGGCGTGTCCAACGTGCTGACCCGCAAGGCCGCCCCGCCCGACGCCCTGAACTTCATGGTGTGGGTGTGCACGGTTCCGATCCTGCCGCTGCTCGCGCTCTCGCTGCTGCTGGAGGGCCCGGAGCGGGACCTGGCCGCGCTGCGGGCCCTGGACTGGTCCGGGGCGGCCGTCATCGGCTACGTCGCCTGGGTGTCCACCGTCTTCGGCTTCGCCGCCTGGAGCTACCTGCTGCGCCGCTACCCGGCCTCCGCGGTGGCCCCGTTCTCGCTGCTGGTCCCGGTCTTCGGGATGTCCTCGGCGGCCCTGGTCCTCGGGGAGTCCGTCTCGGGGCTGCGCTGGCTGGCGGCCGTACTGCTGGTGGGCGGGGTGGCGTTGGCCTCGCCGGCCCCCGCGCGCGCCGTGAACCGTACGGGGGTCGGTTCGGGCGTCAGCGCGGGGAGCCCTCCTGCAGCGGCAGCCGCCAGTCCTGTCCCGTCAGGCTCACCCCGTACGAGCGGTGCGGCCGCTCCGCGATCAGGGTGAACCCGGCCTTCAGGTAGAGCTCGCGGGCGTCGGTCAGCACGTCGTTGGTCCACAGCACCAGCTCGCGGTAGCCGACCGAGCGGGCGAAGGCCACGACGGTGTCGACCAGCAGGGTGCCGACGCCGCGGCCGCGGCCCTGCGGATCGACCAGGAGCAGCCGCAGCCGGGCGGTGCCGGGTGCGCCCTCCTCCCGTACGCACATCACCGAGCCGACGGGCCGGCCGTCCAGCTCCGCGATCCACACCCGTTCGAGGTAGGGGTCGTGGTCCTGGGCGAAGTCCGCGACGATCCGGGCGACCAGACCCTCGAAGTCGCTGTTCCAGCCGTACTCGGCGGCGTACAGCGCGCCGTGGCGCTGCACGATCCACCCCAGGTCACCCGGTTCCGGGTCGCGGAGCCGCACGCTCTCAGCCATGGGCCAACCTTAGGCGGAGGGTGTGGCGGTGGCGCCCCCGAAGAGGCTCTTTCCCGCCGGCTACTTCTTGCCACCGCCGAGGATCTCGCCGAGCAGGTCCCCGAGGCCGCCGCTCGCTCCGGGGGTCGTTCCTGGGGCCGCTCCGGGGGCGGCGCCCGCCGCCTTGCCGGAGGCGCGCTTGGCGAGGACCGCCAGGACGACCGGGATCAGCATCTCGATGACCCGGCTGATGGTGGCCGCGGGGATGCCGGTCCGCTTCGAGACGGCGGCGGCCACGGGCTTGCTCACCTTGGCCGGCACCCCGGCCATCATTCCGCCGCCGAGCAGGCCGCCGAGGCCACCGAAGGCGGCCACACCCTCCAGCGGCGGCTCGGCCTCGGCCACCTCGGCGACGGCCTGGCGCACCTCCACGCCGTCGGCGTCATCGGCGTCGGCCTTCTCCCGGAGGTCGCCGGTCATCGCGCCGACGGTCTCCGCGACGGTCTCCCGGGCACCGGTGGCGTCCGTGCCGAGCAACCCGGCGATCTCGGTGAGCTTGTCGTCGCCGAGTTCGCCCAGCACCTCGTCCTGGAATGAAGATTCGCTCATGCCTGAAACGCTACTTCTGTGCCGATTCACCGGCACCTTGAGTAGGCGTTCGGTAACGGAAACGTAAAGCTGTGGCTCCGGGTGCAACCGTGCGGGCGTATGGCGGGTCGTATGGTGCGTCGGGACTTCCGGGGAGGGATCTGGGGGGATCGGGAAGTCCGACACGGGAGGGGTAACCGTGAGGGGGTCCGGCCGCGAGGCGGGACCCCCTTTGCGTTGTCCACAGGACCGGCGCGCTGTCGGCGCCGCCCGGTAGTTTCGGGTCATGGCAGCAGCAGAGGGGGCGCCGCGGGCGGTGCAACTGGCGGTGGTCGACGGCGTGCTCGAACGCATCACCTACGCCAACGAGGAGAGCGGGTACACGGTCGCCCGCGTGGACACAGGTCGTGGCGGCGGCGACCTGCTCACGGTGGTCGGGGCGCTGCTGGGCGCACAGCCCGGCGAGTCCCTGCGCATGGAGGGCCGCTGGGGCTCCCACCCGCAGTACGGCAAGCAGTTCACCGTGGAGAACTACCGGACCGTGCTCCCGGCGACCATCCAGGGCATCCGCCGCTACCTCGGCTCCGGCCTGATCAAGGGCATCGGCCCGAAGATCGCCGAGCGGATCGTGGAGCACTTCGGTACCGACACCCTCGACGTCATCGAGGGGGAGCCGAAGCGGCTGATCGAGGTACCCGGGCTCGGCCCCAAGCGGACGAAGCTGATCGGCGCCGCCTGGGAGGAGCAGAAGGCCATCAAGGAGGTCATGGTCTTCCTCCAGGGCGTCGGCGTCTCCACCTCCATCGCCGTGCGCATCTACAAGAAGTACGCCGACGCCTCCATCTCGGTGGTGAAGAACCAGCCCTACCGGCTCGCCGCCGACGTGTGGGGCATCGGCTTCCTCACCGCCGACCGCATCGCCCAGGCCGTCGGCATTCCGCACGACAGCCCCGAGCGGGTCAAGGCCGGCCTCCAGTACGCCCTGTCCCAGTCCACCGACCAGGGGCACTGTTTCCTCCCCGAGGACCGGCTGATCGCCGACGGGGTCAAGCTGCTCCAGGTGGACACCGGGCTGGTGATCGACTGCCTGGCCGAGCTCGCCGCCGATCCGGAAGGGGTCGTACGGGAGTCCGTACCGGATCCGCAGGGCGGGCCGGACCCGCTGACGGCCGTGTACCTGGTGCCCTTCCACCGGGCCGAGCTGTCCCTGGTGGGGCAGGTACGCAGGCTGCTGCACGCCGAGGACGACCGGATGCCGGGCTTCCAGGACGTGGACTGGGAGAAGGCCCTGGGCTGGCTCGCCGGGCGGACGGGGGCCACGCTCGCCCCCGAGCAGCGGGACGCGGTCAAGCTGGCGCTGACCCGCCGGGTCGCCGTCCTCACGGGCGGGCCGGGCTGCGGCAAGTCCTTCACCGTGCGTTCCATCGTCGAGCTGGCCCGGGCGAAGAAGGCCAAGGTGGTGCTGGCCGCCCCCACCGGCCGGGCGGCGAAGCGGCTGGCCGAGCTCACCGGGGCCGAGGCCTCCACGGTGCACCGGCTGTTGGAGCTCAAACCGGGCGGGGACGCGGCGTACGACCGGGAGCGGCCGCTGGACGCGGACCTGGTCGTGGTGGACGAGGCCTCGATGCTGGACCTGCTGCTGGCCAACAAGCTGGTCAAGGCGGTGGCGCCGGGGGCGCACCTGCTGCTGGTCGGCGATGTGGACCAGCTGCCCTCGGTCGGCGCCGGGGAGGTGCTGCGGGACCTGCTGGCCGAGGACGGCCCGGTGCCCGCGGTGCGGCTGACCCGGATCTTCCGGCAGGCCCAGCAGTCCGGCGTGGTCACCAACGCCCACCGGATCAACACCGGATTGCCGCCGATCACCGACGGGTTGCCGGACTTCTTCCTCTTCCCGGAGGAGGACACCGAGGCGGCCGGGGTGCTGGCCGTGGACGTGGCGGCCCGAAGGATTCCGGCCAGATTCGGGCTCGACCCGCGGCGGGACGTCCAGGTGCTCGCCCCCATGCACCGCGGCCCGGCCGGCGCCGGGAACCTCAACGGACTGCTCCAGCAGGCGATGACCCCGGCCCGGCCCGACCTGCCGGAGAAGAGGTTCGGCGGCCGGGTCTTCCGGGTGGGCGACAAGGTGACCCAGATCCGGAACAACTACGAGAAGGGCGCCAACGGTGTCTTCAACGGCACGGTCGGTGTGGTCACCGGCCTGGACGTGGACGAACAGCGCCTGACGGTACGGACGGAGGAGGATGAGGAGATCGTGTACGAATTCGGCGAGCTAGACGAGCTGGCCCACGCGTACGCCGTCACCATTCACCGTTCACAGGGGAGTGAATATCCGGCGGTGGTGATCCCCGTCACCACCGGGGCCTGGATGATGCTCCAGCGCAACTTGCTCTACACGGCGGTGACCAGGGCGAAGAAACTGGTCGTCCTCGTCGGGTCCCGCAAGGCCCTCGGCCAGGCGGTGCGTACCGTTTCCGCAGGCAGGAGGTACACGGCGGTCGCTGCCAGGCTGTCCGGCCGGATACCGGTGGGAAACATCACCTAGATGATCGATCATTTGGGGTTCCGGCAACCGGCGCGGGGGGGCAGGATGAGCAGGTTGGCGGCACTCAGTGCCGTCAAAAGCACCAAAGGCCGACCCCGAGTGCACTCTCCTGCGCCAAATGGGGGAAGGTAGAGGCAGTCAGGGCACCTCGAAGAAGAGGCACTACGTCGGTGAGGGATGACGTGAGCGACAACTCTGTAGTACTCCGGTACGCGGACGGTGAATACACCTACCCGGTGGTCGAAAGCACCGTCGGTGACCAGGGCTTCGACATCTCGAAGCTGCGGGCCCAGACCGGGCTCGTCACCTTGGACAGTGGCTACGGCAACACCGCGGCCTACAAGTCCGCGATCACCTACCTCGACGGTGAGCAGGGCATCCTGCGCTACCGCGGTTACCCGATCGAGCAGCTCGCCGAGCGCTCGACCTTCATCGAGGTCGCGTACCTGCTGATCAACGGCGAGCTGCCGACCGTCGACCAGCTCGCGTCGTTCCGCAACGACATCACCCAGCACACGCTGCTGCACGAGGACGTGAAGCGCTTCTACGACGGCTTCCCGCGTGACGCGCACCCGATGGCGATGCTGTCCTCCGTGGTCAGCGCGCTGTCGACGTTCTACCAGGACAGCCACAACCCGTTCGACGAGACGCAGCGCAACCTCTCGACGATCCGGCTGCTGGCCAAGCTCCCGACGATCGCGGCCTACGCGTACAAGAAGTCGGTCGGCCACCCGGTGGTCTACCCGCGCAACGACCTCGGCTACGTCGAGAACTTCCTGCGCATGACCTTCTCCGTGCCGGCCCAGGAGTACGACCTGGACCCGGTCGTGGTCTCCGCGCTCGACAAGCTGCTGATCCTGCACGCGGACCACGAGCAGAACTGCTCCACCTCCACCGTGCGCCTGGTCGGCTCCTCGCAGGCGAACATGTTCGCCTCGATCTCCGCCGGCATCTCGGCCCTGTGGGGTCCGCTGCACGGTGGCGCCAACCAGTCCGTCCTCGAGATGCTGGAAGGCATCAAGAACGACGGCGGCGACGTCGACGCCTTCATCCGCAAGGTGAAGAACAAGGAGGACGGCGTCCGCCTCATGGGCTTCGGACACCGTGTCTACAAGAGCTTCGACCCCCGGGCGAAGATCATCAAGGCGGCGGCCCACGACGTCCTCTCGGCGCTCGGCAAGAGCGACGAGCTGCTCGACATCGCGCTCAAGCTGGAAGAGCACGCGCTGGCCGACGACTACTTCGTCGAGCGCAACCTCTACCCGAACGTGGACTTCTACACCGGTCTGATCTACCGGGCGATGGGCTTCCCCACCGAGATGTTCACCGTGCTCTTCGCGCTCGGCCGCCTTCCCGGCTGGATCGCCCAGTGGCACGAGATGATCAAGGAGCCGGGTTCCCGCATCGGTCGCCCGCGCCAGATCTACACGGGCGAGGTCCTGCGCGACTTCGTTCCCGTGGAAGCCCGCTGACCCGAGGCTTTCCTCCGCGCGGCGTGCGGCCGCGCGGGGCGCACCACAGGTAACCCTGCGCATGCGAGAAGCGCCCCGCCGTCGATCCCCCCACGGGTCGAC
>NZ_JBGBPT010000101.1:22849-30288 GCF_041106355.1 Streptomyces sp. BF23-19
GTCGGGGCGCTTCCCTTTTCCCCGAAACGGATTCCCCCCACGGGACCCGAGTCGGGGCGTCGGTGTGCCGGGACCCGTTCGTCCGGGAGGGCCGCTCAAAGCCTCCCGCGGGCACGTGTCCCGGCCGGCTGATACCCACGGAAACCCCCCAGGCCTCCGTGAAACGTCCCCCAAGACGTTCTTGGTATCGCCCCATTAGACCCGCGACGACCCCGGATGGTTACGTTGCGGTCACTGTGATCTGCGTCTCCCGTGAAGGAAGTGTGCGGACGGTGGGGAGGGGGTCACTAGCGGAAGGACCGCAACCGGAGGCTGTTGGTCACCACGAAGACCGAGGAGAAGGCCATCGCGGCCCCCGCGATCATCGGGTTGAGCAGACCGGCGGCCGCCAGCGGCAGGGCCGCCACGTTGTAGCCGAAGGCCCAGAACAGGTTGCCCTTGATCGTGGCCAGGGTCCGGCGCGAGAGCCGGATCGCGTCGGCCGCGACCCGCAGGTCGCCCCGTACGAGGGTCAGGTCGCCCGCCTCGATGGCCGCGTCCGTGCCGGTGCCCATGGCCAGCCCGAGGTCCGCCTGGGCCAGCGCGGCCGCGTCGTTGACCCCGTCGCCGACCATCGCGACCGTACGGCCCTCGGCCTGCAGGCGGCGTACGACGTCCACCTTGTCCTGCGGGAGGACCTCGGCGATCACCTCGTCGATGCCCACCTCGCGGGCCACCGTCGCGGCGACGGCCTTGTTGTCACCCGTCAGCAGGACCGGGGTGAGGCCGAGCGCCCGCAGCCGCGAGACCGCCTCGGCGCTGGTCTCCTTGACCGCGTCGGCCACGGTCAGGGCCCCGCGCGCCGCGCCGTCCCAGGCCACCAGGACGACGGTGCTGCCCGCGGCCTCGGCGGCCGCCTTGGCCTCGGCGAGGGCGGCCGGCAGCTCGATCGACCAGTCGGCCAGCAGCCGCTCGCGGCCCACCAGGACGGCGTGTCCGTCGACCACGCCCTGGACGCCGAGCCCGGCGACGTTCTCGAACGACTCCGGAACCGGCAGGGAGCCGGCCCGCTCCGCCGCCCCGGTGGCCACGGCCCGGGCGATCGGGTGCTCCGAGGCGTGCTCCAGGGATCCGGCCAGGCGCAGGAGTTCGCGCTCGTCGACGCCCTCGGCGGTGAAGACGCCGGCGAGGGTCATCCGGCCGGTGGTGACGGTGCCGGTCTTGTCCAGGACGACGGTGTCCACGCGACGGGTCGATTCCAGGACCTCGGGGCCCTTGATCAGGATGCCGAGCTGCGCGCCCCGCCCGGTGCCGACCATCAGCGCGGTCGGGGTGGCCAGGCCCAGGGCGCACGGGCAGGCGATGATCAGGACGGCCACGGCGGCGGTGAAGGCGGCGGTGGGGTCGTCGGTGATCAGCAGCCAGGTGATCCAGGTGCCGAGGGCGAGCACGAGGACGACGGGTACGAAGATCCCGGAGATCTGGTCGGCGAGGCGCTGCACCTCGGCCTTGCCGTTCTGCGCGTCCTCCACCATCTTCGCCATCCGGGCGAGCTGGGTGTCGGCGCCGATCCGGGTGGCCTCGACGACCAGGCGCCCGGAGGTGTTGACGGTGGCTCCGGTGACGGAGTCGCCCACGACGACGTCGACCGGGACGGATTCGCCGGTCAGCATGGAGGCGTCCACGGCGGAGCCGCCCTCGACGACGGTGCCGTCGGTGGCGATCTTCTCGCCGGGGCGGACGACGAACCGGTCGCCGACCGCGAGCGCGCTCACCGGGATCCGTACCTCCTGGCCCGCGCGCAGGACGACGACGTCCTTGGCGCCCAGCTCCAGCAGGGCCTTGAGGGCGGCGCCCGCCTTCCGCTTGGAGCGGGCCTCCAGGTAGCGGCCCAGCAGGATGAAGGAGACGACGCCGGCCGCGACCTCCAGGTAGATGGCGGAGGAGCCGTCGGTGCGGGAGACGGTGAGGTCGAAGCCGTGGCGCATGCCGGGCATGCCCGCGTGGCCGAAGAACAGGGCCCACAGCGACCAGGTGAAGGCGGCCAGCGTGCCGACCGAGACCAGGGTGTCCATGGTCGCGGCGCCGTGCCGGGCGTTGGTCCAGGCGGCCTTGTGGAAGGGGTATCCACCCCAGATGACGACGGGGGCCGCGAGGGTCAGGGAGAGCCACTGCCAGTTGTCGAACTGGAGGGCCGGGATCATCGCGAGCAGGATCACGGGCAGGGCGAGCGCGACGGAGACCAGCAGGCGCTGCCGCAGCGCGGCGAGCACCGGGTCGGGGGTTTCGGCGCCGGCTTCGCCGCGTACCTCTTCGACGGCTTCCGGGGCGGGCGGCGGCGGAGGCTCCTCGGCGGTGTAGCCGGTCTTGACGACGGTCGCGATCAGGTCGGCGACCCGCACGTCACCGGTGTAGGAGACGTGGGCCTTCTCGGTGGCGTAGTTCACCGAGGCCTCGACGCCGTCCATCCGGTTGAGCTTCTTCTCGATGCGGGCGGCGCAGGAGGCGCAGGTCATCCCGCCGATCGAGAGTTCGACCGCCGTTATCGGTCCGTCGTGCACTGTGCTGCTGCTCATGTTCCGGCTCCAGGGGGATGGCCGGGCCGTACGGGACCAGTATGAGCTGGCCGGCACGGCCCGGCGGGGTCCCGCGGGGCTGCCGCGGGTGCCGTGCGGGTGGGGCGGCCGCTCAGACCTGTCCGACGAACTCGTAGCCGGCCTCGTCCACCGCGGCGCGGACGTCCTCGTCCGCGAGCGGGGCGGCGGAGACCACGGTGACCTCGCCGGTCGCGGCGACGGCCTTGACGGTGCTGACGCCCGGCAGGGCGGAGATCTCGGTGGTCACCGCGCCCTCGCAGTGTCCGCAGGTCATGCCGGTCACCCGGTAGACGGTGGTGGTCTGGGTGTCCGTCTCGGCGGTCATGTCGTTCTCCTCTTCAGGGGCGTGTGCCGGTCACCGGGAGGGGCGGCCGATGGCTCCACCGTCCTCCCGACACTTCGAGACTATACCCCTGGGGGGTATGAAAGCGAGTACCGGCTCCGGGTCTTTCGATCCTCGTGGGAAAACTGGCCGGTATGGGCGGACTGTACGTAAATGGCTGATATGGATCACTCGGGAAGCCTCGTCCTGATCATGGCGGCCGCGGTACTCGCACCCCTGCTCGCCTACGGGGTGTCGCGGTGGATCTCGGTCCCTCTGGTGATCTTCGAGATCCTGCTCGGCATCCTGATCGGACCGGACGTGCTCGGCTGGGCCGGCACGGGCGACGTGGTCGACGTACTGAGTCAGCTCGGGCTGGCCATGCTGATCTTCCTCGCCGGGTACGAGATCCGGTTCGACCGGGTGAAGGGGGACACCCTCAAGCGCTCGGTGTGGGCCTGGCTGATCGCGCTCGCCCTGGGCCTGGCCATCGGCACTCTGCTCGCCCGGGGCGGCGGCTTCGGTCAGGGTGTGTACGTGGGCACCGCGCTCACCAGTACGGCGCTGGGCGCCGTCCTGCCGATCCTCAGGGACACCGGGGACCTTCAGGGCCGGTTCGGGGCCGTGATGATGGCGATGGGCGCGGTGGGCGAGTTCGGGCCGATCATCGCCATGTCGCTGCTGCTGAGCGGGCGCGCGCCGGCCGGCTCGGCCGCGCTGCTGGCGGCCTTCGCCCTGCTGACGGCGGCGGCGCTGTTCTGGGCGCTGCGGCCCAAGCCGCCGTGGCTCTCCCGGGTCATCGCCAAGACCCTGCACAGCAGCGCGCAGTTCGCCGTGCGGCTGGTCCTCCTGCTGCTGGTGGCGATGCTGGCGTTGTCCGAGGCGCTCGGCCTCGACATGCTGCTCGGCGCCTTCGCGGCCGGGCTGATCACCCGGCTGGTCCTGCACGGGGCCGCGCCGGAGAGCAGCGAGACCGTGCTGTCGAAGGTGGAGGCCATGGGGTTCGGCTTCCTGGTACCGCTGTTCTTCGTGGTCACGGGGATCGAGTTCGACCTGGACGCGTTGCTGTCGGGCGGGTGGGAGCTGGTGCTGCTGCCGGTGTTCCTGGTGCTCTTCCTCGTGGTGCGCGGTCTGCCGATCCGACTGCTGGTGCCGCGCGACCTGGGGCGGTACGAACGCTCGGCCCTGGTGCTGTTCGGGTCCACCGCGCTGCCGCTGGTGGTGGCCATCACGACGCTCGGTGTGGAGGACGGGATGATGACGCCGGGCGTGGCGGCGGCGCTGGTGGGGGCCGGGATGCTGTCCGTCCTGGTGTTCCCGCTGGTGGGGCTGCGGCTGCTGGCCCGCGCGCGGGGCCCGGAGGGCGCCGAGGTGGTGCGGGCCGGCCGGGCCGGGCGGGTCAGCGAGGGGGAGTCGTGGTGATCATCGGCTCCAGGTAGCGCAGCAGGACGGTCTTGAGCTCGGCGGTGTAGGCGGCGCGCTCCTCACCCTCGTGGGCCAGGATCAGGTCGAGGGACGACTTGAAGATGCCCAGGATCATGTTCGAGATGTGGGCGAGCTCGTGGGCCGAGGCCTCGGGGCAGAAGTCGCGCAGCACGGCCTCGATGCGGGCGAGCAGGCCGGCGTGCAGCTCCTCGTGCTCCTGGGCGATGCCGGGGACGCCGGTGCCGTGCATGAGGGCCCAGAAAGCCGGGTTCTCGCAGTTGAAGGCGATGACCGGGTCGAGGACGGCGTCGAGCAGCTCGGGCAGCGGGCGCTGGAGGTTCTCGGGGCGGAAGGCCTGTCCGTGCGTCTCGTGCGCGCGCTGGAGCAGCTGGCCTCCGAGCTCGACCGCGATGGCCTCCTTGTTGGGGAAGTACTGGTAGAGGGTGCCCGGCGACACGCCCGCCTCGCGGGCGATGGCGTTGGTGCTGGCCGAGGCGTAGCCGGTACGGCAGAACACCCCGGCGGCCGCGGCCAGCAGCTGGGAGATCCGGCGTTCGCCGCGGGCCTGACGGCGGCGCGGGGTGCCGGTGGTGCCGGTATCGGTGGTGTCCGCGGTGTCGGTGGCGGAGCTCTTGGTCCCCTTTTCGGTGTTTTTGCCCATACGTGTCCCTGGCATGTCCAATCCCCTGCTTCCCGTGGGCGATTGACAAACGCGAGTGATCGCTCGCATTCTTGAAAAACGCGAGCGACTGCTCGTGTTTGCCAGTCTAAGTGGCCTGGCAATCACGGTGAAGGGGACACCGAGTCATGTCCGAAGTCAAGAAACCGCCGTCCTCCGGGGCGGACCCGGGGTGGACCCGGTTCGTCACGGCCCGGCCGCGGCTCACGCTGCTGCTCGCCCTGCTGGTCACGGCCCTGGCCGTGGTCGCCGGTGGCGGCGTCGCCGACCGGCTGGGAAGTGGCGGCTGGGAGGACCCGGGCGCCCAGTCCACCTACGCCACACGGGCCCTGGAGCGGGAGTTCCCGGACTCCGAGCCCAACCTGCTCCTGCTCGTCGACGCCGCGGCGGGCACCGGCGGGGTCGACGACCCCGCCGTCGCCGCCGAAGCCGAGCGGCTCACCACCGCACTCGCCGCCGAACGGGGGGTCGTCGGCGTCGGCTCGTACTGGCGCACCCAGCTGCCCACGCTGCGCTCGGAGGACGGCCGGCAGGCACTTCTCGTCGCCCGCGTCCAGGGCGACGAGAAGACGGCCACCGCGACCCTGGAACGCATGGCCCCGCGCTACGAGGGCGCACACGGCCCGGTGCGGGTGTCCCTCGGCGGCCCCGCGGCGGTCCAGCGCGAGGTCACCCGGACCATCCAGGAAGACCTGCTGCGCGCCGAGCTGATCGCCCTGCCGGTCACCCTCGTCCTGCTCGTCCTCGTCTTCGGCAGCGCGGTCGCCGCCCTGCTCCCCCTCGGCGTGGGCATCGTGGCCATCCTCGGCACCAATGCCGTCCTGCGCGGGCTCACCGAGGTCACCGACGTCTCCGTCTTCGCCCAGAACCTGACCACCGCGCTCGGCCTCGGACTCGCCGTCGACTACGCGCTGTTCATCGTCCGCAGGTTCCGCGAGGAACTCGCCGCCGGGCACGATCCGGTCGCCGCGGTCGGCATCACCCTGCGCACCGCCGGGCGCACCGTGCTCTTCTCGGCGCTCACCGTCGCCGTCTCGCTCTCGGCGATGCTCTTCTTCCCCATGTACTTCCTGCGCTCCTTCGCCTACGCCGGAGTCGCGGTGGTCCTGCTCGCGGCAGCGGCCGCACTGATCCTGCTGCCGGCCGCCCTGCTGCTCCTCGGCGACCGGGTCAACGCCCTCGACCTGCGCAGACTGTGGCGGCGGGGCCGGCCTGAGGTGGCCGCGACGGGGCCCGCGGAGACGGGCAAGGGCTGGCGCTGGACGGCCGCTCTCGTGATGCGGCGCGCTCCGGTGTTCGCCGTGGCCACCACCGTGGGCCTGCTGCTCCTCGGACTGCCTTTCATGGGCGTCGAGTTCGGCACGGTCGACGACCGGCAGCTCCCGAAGGACGCCTCCTCCCACGTGGTGCAGGAGCAGATCCGCGACGGCTTCCCGAACAGCCCCGGCGGCGGTCTCACCGTGCTCGCCGAGGGAGCGCCCGGCCCCGAGAGCCTCGCGGCCTACCGGGACCGGCTGGCCGCCCTGCCCGGAGTGATCCGGGTCGACGGGCCGATCGCCTCCGCGACGCAAGGCCGGTACACCTCCTTCTCGGTGTCCGTCGAGGGCGAGGCCGTGGGAGAGGCGGCCCGGGACCTGGTCGACGACGTCCGCGCCGTGGACGCCGACTTCAAGACCTCGGTGACCGGACAGGCGGCCGTCCTCGTCGACGCGCAGCAGGCCATCGCCGGCGCGCTGCCCGCGGCGGCGGCCCTGGTGGTCCTCGCCACGCTGCTGCTGGTGTTCCTGCTCACCGGGAGCCTGCTGATACCGCTGCAGGCGGTGCTGCTCAACGCACTCAGCCTGACCGCGATGTTCGGGGCGGTGGTGTGGGTGTTCCAGGAGGGCAACCTCTCCGGGCTCCTCTCCTTCACCGCCACCGGCGACATAGAGACCACCCTGCCGGTGCTGATGTTCTGCATCGCCTTCGGACTCTCCATGGACTACGGGGTGTTCCTCATATCCCGCATCAAGGAGGAGTACGACCGGACCGGGGACCACGAGAGCGCCGTCCGGACGGGGCTGGCCCGCACCGGCGGGCTGATCACCGCGGCGGCCGTGATCCTGGCGGTGGTGATGGTGGCCATCGGCACCTCCCGGGTGACCAACACCAAGATGCTGGGGCTCGGGATCGCGCTGGCGGTCCTGATGGACGCCATGGTCGTCCGCAGCCTCCTGGTCCCGGCGGTGATGAAGCTGACCGGCCGGGCCACCTGGTGGGCCCCCGCCCCGCTGCGCCGCCTGCACGAGAGGTTCGGCCTGAGCGAGGGCGAGTCCGCGCCCCGGACGCCGGAGCCGGACCGGATACCCGTGGGAGCCGGCACCTAGTGACCTGGTTTGGAGATCCTGTCGCAGTAGCGGCAGATGCGGTCGAGGATCTGGTCGGCGGTCTTGGTCCA